>DAIOWA010000514.1:0-2932 GCA_036758705.1 Pyrinomonadaceae bacterium
TTCCGACGCCTCGGCCACAACGAAGGCGACGAGCCGAGTTACACCCAGCCTGTGATGTACGCCCGCGTGAAGCAGCATCCCGGTACACGTCATCTCTATGCACAGCATTTGATCCGCGAAGGCGTGATCACCGAAGACGACCTCAAGGCGATGACCGATGCCGTCGTAGCGAAATACGAAGGCATCCTCGAACGAGCCAAGAAGATCGCGTCTGAGAAACCGGCGAAGGCTGCACTCGCAGCACCTCCTGCGGAAGACGATGGATCTGCGGTCTTCGAAACTGGTGCATCCGCCGCGGTACTGAAGGACGTATCCGACAAGATCTCACTCGTCCCCGACACGTTCCACATCAACCCGAAGATGGTCGGCCAACTTGATCGCCGGGCGAAGATGGGCGACGGCGAAGTACCGATGGATTGGGGATTCGCCGAGGCGATGGCGTTCGGATCGCTGGTGCTTGAAGGAACGCCTGTTCGCGTGAGCGGACAGGATTCCGGCCGCGGAACGTTCTCGCAGCGGCACGCGTCGATGTACGACACGATCACCGGCGAACGCTGGACTCCGCTTTCGGAACTCAAGAATCCCGAGTATCCGAATTCCCGATTTTATGTTTTCGACAGCAGCCTCTCCGAATCCGGAGTACTCGGTTTCGAATACGGTTATTCGGTCAAGGCCCCGACGGAACTCGTCGCATGGGAAGCCCAGTTCGGCGATTTTGCGAACGGTGCGCAAGTCATCATCGACCAGTACATCGCGGCGTCCGAGGACAAGTGGAAACAAAGCTGCCGTCTCGTAATGCTGCTGCCGCACGGATTCGAGGGCCAGGGCCCAGAGCATTCGTCGGCGCGTCTCGAACGCTTCCTGCAGCTTTGTGCCGAGAACAATCTGCAGGTCTGCTATCCCACGACGCCCGCGCAGTATTTTCATATGCTGCGACGCCAGGTAAAGCAGGATATCGTTCGCCCGCTGATCGTCATGACGCCGAAGAGTCTTCTCCGTCTTCCGACCGCGACATCGACGATGGACGAGCTGACCAGCGGCGGTTTCAAACCGGTCATTGACGATGAAGCAGTAGTTGATACGTCGAAAGTAAAGCGGATCGTTGTTTGCAGCGGCAAGGTTTATTACGACCTCGAGGCAGCTCGGATCGACGCTCGCGACGAACGTGTCGCCGTTGTCCGCCTCGAACAGTTCTATCCGTTTCCGAAGGCGGCGCTCGAGGCGATCATCGCCCGCTACCCGAACGCAACGCAGCTTTTCTGGACACAGGAAGAACCGCAGAACATGGGCGGCTGGTTCTTCGTCGAGCCTCGCCTGCGTGAGATCAAGCGTGAAGGAATGTCGCTCCGATTCGTCGGCCGAGCGTCCTCTGCGTCGCCGGCGACCGGCTCCTATGCGATCCATGGACTCGAACAGAAGAAACTCGTCGACGAATCGCTAATCGCAGATTCGGATGAGATCTCCGCTGCAAGCGAACCCGAAGTCAGCGAAAAGATCGCCCCCGCAAGCGCTTAGAGTGTTCGGAGTGCAAGCTTCAGCTTGTAGTCGGTTGCCAATAGTCATTTCGTGGCAACGTCAACAAGCTGAAGCTTGCACTCTGAAACGGCAAAACTTTCTAGTCCGACCGTCCCAACTCTAAGGTGACGTATGCAGATTCGTAAGACATTTCTAACCGCTTTGCTTTCTCTGGGTTTTGCTCTGATGCTGGCGACCTCAGCAGCAACTGCACAGACTGCGGCGATTCTCGCTCGCGACGAGCCTGCCGAAGGAGTTGCAGGCGGCCCGGGAACAGCCGGAGCATTCGGCGGCGGCGGAAAGACAGCGACCGGATCGGCGGGCCGTACAACCTCGCGGACGACCAAAGCAAAGTCCACAAAAACTTCTACTAAAACAACGACCGCCGGGGTTACTGCACCGGCAAAGCCGCGACCGTGGGACGGATTCGTGGTCGGTGATAAGTACACGTTCCTCAACTTCGAGGTAGTCTCCGCCGAAAAGCCCTGGCATACTCGCGAAGCGAAGGCTAATGGAGCGAAGGGACTCGTCCAGGTCGAGGTGCTGATCGACACGAACGGGACCGTCATTCAGGCAAAGGGGCGGACCGGCAATAAGCTGCTTCATCCCGAAGCGGAGCGGGCCGCACTCGCATCGAAGTTCAACCGCCCTACATTCGGCGGCAAACCGGCTCGTGCGATCGGCTTTCTTGTCTATCGCTTCGGCCCGGCTGACGACGACGACTAACCCTAATACAAAGCCGATGTGGTATCCTCTTCATTCGTCAGAAATGAAGGAAGATATCAGGGAAACTCGCCTCGAGAACGGCATCGTAGTTCTCACAGACAAAATGTCGGGCGTCCGGTCAGCGACGCTCGGCTTTTTTTATCGTGTCGGCTCCCGCAACGAGCCCGATGAACTCAACGGCATCACTCACTTCATCGAGCACTGCGTCTTCAAAGGCACGAACAAACGTTCAGCGATGGACATCGCCGTCGAACAGGACCGGCTCGGCGGCACGCTTGACGCGTTCACGACTCACGAAGAAACAGGGTTTGTCATCAAGGTGATCGACGATCAGATCGACGCCGCGTTCGACCTCCTCGCCGACATGCTGACCGATCCGAAGTTCGACGATGCCGACTGCATCAACGAACAACGCGTGATCATCGAAGAGATCAAGATGAATGAAGATTCGCCTGAAGATCTCTTGAGCGACATCTTCCACCACGAATTCTTCCCCGCCCACCAACTCGGAATGGAGATCACCGGCACGCCCGAAACGGTCCGCACGTTTGATCACAGACGCACGATCGATTTCCACCGCTCCGCATTCACGCCCGAGAAACTCGTCATCGCCGCGGCCGGGAACATCAACCACGACCACCTGGTTACCATGGTCACGGAACGCGGACATTCTTGTCCGCAGCCGAAAAAT
>DAIOWA010000515.1:0-2924 GCA_036758705.1 Pyrinomonadaceae bacterium
CCGCGACTTCTTAATTGGTCCTTGAGATCAATCACGTTCTTTTCGGGATTTCTTGAGTCGAGTTTTCCTCGCGTCAAAAGCAGAGGAATTTTGTTCCATCGATCGGCGTTGTTTAGTGGGGAGAGATCATCGAGAATAGCCATCAGTTTCTCGTCCTTGGAATCGCCGTATTCGTTCGTTGCAAACTCGTCAACCCAACTCTGCCCGAGCATTCCCCGAATCGACACAAGGGGATATTCCGCGATCACGCCGCGAATCCTATTCGGTTCGTGTAAAGCCGTCGAAAGCACAATGAACCCTCCGTAACTTCCTCCGCGGAGAAAGATCTTATCGGCATCCAGGTCCGGCTGTTTTCCAACCCAGTCGAGCAGTGCGCGGATGTCCTTAACTGCATCACCTCTTTTCTCCTTGTTGTCGGCGTCCATGAACTCCTTGCCGAAGCCGGACGACCCTCGAATGTTCGTGTGGATGATTGCCATATCGAGATTCGAGGCGAGCCGGATGTCCTGCGAATTAAACAGCGGTCTATCCAAGATTTGCGGACCGCCATGAACATCGATCAGAACCGGCCATTTCTTGGCGGACGATTTCGGACGAACAATATATCCGGATATCTCTCGCTGATCGAAAGACTTCCATCGGATAACTTCGGGTGCCGAAACTCTATTCTCGAGAGCGGGCGGAAGTTTTTCTTTCGTCCAGTCTGTGACCTGTTTCGTGTCGATATTGAACGACTGAATTGATGCAGGTTTTCCGATGTTCTCTATGGTATAGACAACCTCGCTATTCGACATCCAACGCGTGTACCAAACAACGTAGGCATTAGGAAGGAATGGAAGGTACTCGCGTGTGACCTTATTGTTTTTGAGTTGAAAGACGCGCAGGTAATCAATGCCATCGCGACTTCCGGTAATTAGCAAGTGCTTCCCGTTTCCAGACGGCTTTACATCGTTGATTGACAATAAATTTTCGGGAAGTTGCAACTGTGCGACCTTTTTCGATTTCAAGTTCATCGACAGCAGGCACGGTTCTCGTTGGCAAAGGTCGTTTCCATCCGCCGTCCAATAGAGATTTCCCCCCGCGAGAAAAGCTCGGCGAGAATTGCCTTTCTCATCGACCGGCATTAGTTGAGCGGTCTTTTGGTCGAGGAGGTAGAGATGCTGAGCTGTTGACGCCTTCCAGTGCTTTAAGAGAACTTTATCTCCGTCCGCGTCCATGACTTCCCAAATTCCTGTCATCTCCGTTGGAAAGCACCTTTCTCGCCGGAAGTCATAGCTGCACAAGGTACTTTTCTTCAAGTCGTAATCGGCTCGGATGTAAAGCAGGGAACTGCCATTGCGACTCCAAATAAAATAATCAATCGATTCATCCTTGCCTTTGAGTGTGACCAGCTTTAGGGGCGTTCTTTTCTCGAAATCGTATAAGAAAAGCTGAAAGTTGTCCTCGTCTTCGAGGTCCGATGTGTAGGCGAACGCCCGACCATCGGGCCGCATTTTTACCGAATTGGGCACAACCTTTTCAACCAGCTTCTCAGGTTGCGCGAGCGGCGAGCGCACAAGATAGATGTTGTTCGTCTGATCGGTGACGAGCAGTCTTCGGTTTTGTCGATCCGCGTCCCAGATCAAATTGCTTTTGACAGTTCCAGGTTCAAAAAAGAGATGATCAACCTCTGATTTCTTGATCGGCGGAATCCCCTCGACTTGATACGAGTCTGGCACTGGAAAATAATCAGGTTGCTGAGCCTGTACCGTAACAAGCAAACAAAAGAGGATAACTACCAGCGTATGAAACTTCATTAAGTTGTTGTTTATTCCGTTCATTTTGTTACAACGCATCGCAATTCGAAGGACCCTCGTTGTCTTTCGACTATTCCGGATTTTATGGTGTCCTCCGTGTTCGTCCCCGAAGTAAGAACCTGAGGTGGGCCAACGATCTTATTGCCGTTCTTAAGTGTAATGATCAGCTTCCAGCGATAGGGTTTTGCCGGATCGAGTTTCACGCTCGAACGGTAGTAAGTTTGGTATTTCGACTCGAAATGATCGATTAAATTCTCATCCAGGTCGGAGATGTAAACGTCGTAGGACTCAGCCCCTTTTACAGAATTCCATTTTAGAAAGACCGCGTTCCCATCGGAGTTTGATTCAAGATTGATCGTGGCCCCGCCCGAGCAGGGGTTTTCGCTTCCGCGAGTTTCGGCGTTCTGCACCCTCGGCTCGCTTGCTGTAACACCCAGCACTTTCCTTCGGTCGGTTTTTGTCGAAGACGGCTTTGGCCTCGGATCCGCATTGGGAACGTCCACGCGCTTTATCGGCACTCGTTCTTTCTCGTAAGTCGGCGGACTCGTAACAGTTTCCGAGACAGTGTTCAAATCACTTCCTGCTGCGTTGTTCTCGTTTTTTGCAACCGTAGTCTCGGGCGTACTGAACCTCTGAACGCCGACAAAATAGATTCCCGCCAGAAGCAGAATTGCGAATCCCGCAAATGCCGTTACCCTGGCGAAGGACAATATCGGAAGATCGAAAAATCGGTATTTGGGTTCAGGTTTATCCAGTCCCGGGACATCGGCACCGAGAACACAGTCTCGGAACTCTTGCGGCGTCACCGATGGTAATTTTGCCCGACATTCTTTGCATGCAAGAAGATGTCGGCCGATCTCGATCGACCGCGAAGAAAAACTGTCTTCCCGAAACAAAGCGACCTCAGCAGCTGATAAGTGATCTTGATACATTTATTTCATCAACTCCTTTAGTCTCTTGCGAGCGTCAAATCTCGCCTTCTTAACCGCGCCTGCGGTAGTCGCTTTATGCCCGCTGGCTGAATTCGGATTCGCAATCTCAGCTATTTCAGTATCGGTTAGAGGCATTCGTGCTGAAATCCTTTCCCAAGACTCCCTCGTTAGTTCGAGTTTTGCGATCAGTTCATCT
>DAIOWA010000516.1:0-2915 GCA_036758705.1 Pyrinomonadaceae bacterium
GTCGCGCAGACGCCGTTCCTGACCGCCCGCGGATGTGACAGCCCGTTCGTCGGCCGCGTTTGTCAGGTTTTGGATATGGCGTACGTCGGATCGGTACTCTTCGGAACCGAGCGGGAAATGGCCGATGCGGAGTATGAGCGGACTCAGCTTGGCGAGGCGGACGTGGTTTGGATCGACCAGACCGGAGTACCGACGCAGATGGAATATCCGGAAGGCTATTTCCAGATCGCCAATCCCGAGCAGTTTCAGGCTCAGCAGGCAATGTTGAACGGAACGTCGAATCCCTACGACTTTAATACGTCAGGATTTCCCGTAACGACGCCGCCGGTTCAGAGCGGTTCGAGCTTGATCGACACGCCTGCGATCGCACCGAAGAAGAATCCGAAGGCTCGGCCCGATAAGCTTCCCGATTCACCATTCGACCTTTCGGATGTGAATGGAGAAGATGCGGACAAGACCGCTAATACGAATACAAACTCGAACAAGACCGATCCGAAGGTCGCTCAGAACAATCCGTCTCCGAGTCCAAGTCCGGCCGAGGATGAGTCCACACCGGATAAGTTCGGCATTTTCCTGAACAAGCGTCCAATGCGTGTGAAGGCGGAGGAAACGATCGCCGACATCAACGCGAACAAGGTCAAGACTGATACGAATTTTAAGGTGGTCGTGACGGGAACACTCGGGCTTGCGAAGGACGGGAAGACGGTTGTACTTAAGAACACGAAACCCGTAATTGACCCCAAGGCTCCTAAGAACGATCCGGCGATGGAGAAACTCGTCCAGGACTGGATCCTCGCAGTCGGTGATGCAGGATGGTTTGGGTATCTCGATAAGCTAAAATCCAAACAGCTGACGATCACGATCGAGCAAAACGACGCCGAACTGGTTGCGAGCGTGAAGGCCGACCAGCCCAGTGAGAATTTGGCGAGATCCGCTGCCAGCGGCCTGAACGTTGTCCTGCAAGGGGCGGCTTTGGCCGTGAAAGACGACGAGAAGACCTTTCTCGAAAAGGCCATCGTCACGGCCGAAGGGAAGACTTTCGTTCTGAACTTTGCGATCCCGAAGCCGATCGTACAGGAAATGATCCAGCGGAAGCTCGCTGAACAGGCGGCAGGAACGCAGAAGCCGAGCGGGATCACCATGACTCCGCAGGGTAACAATACGGCTGCGAAATAGTTAAATTGACGAAACGTAAGACTCAAAATTCGTTCCTCGTACTGACCACGCTTGGCGTGTACCTCGGACTGTTGATGGTCGGCGGTGCGGCGCCGCAGGTGCTGGCGCATTCGGCGACGACGAGGAATTTTGAGATAACGGACGAGATCGAGGTAAAGGACGATCTTGACACCAAGCCGGACGACGAACGTGCCGATGAGCGGTCGGAAGTTAGGCTTTCGCTGCTGACGTACTTTCAGGATGTTGAATATTTCGTAAAAACGCTTCGCAGATTGGGCGGCACGAAATATTTCGATGCGGCCGGCGATTCGTTCGAAGTCGATCAAACCACGCAGCTGCCGTGCATCCCGGCGAACCGGATCGGTAGCTATACGGCAAACAAGTTCGTTACGAAGAACGAACAGCTTCGCCCGTGGCTTGAATCGTTCAGCAAGCTTTTGACTGATGGCTATTCGCTCGGCGATTGTCTGCCGAACAGCCGTTTTGCTCCGGTTGAGACGACGGATTCCAAGTTCAACTTTCGCCTTGATAACAAGGCTTTCGCGATCGATGTAGCGGTCCGCAAACAGTCGCCCGAAGCAGCTAAGCTTCTCGCGGCGGACATTGCGGATACCTTCGCCGCCCTGAGAAGATCAGAGGCCGACACCGTTCGCCAAAAGCTTTACGAAGCGACCAAATTCCGCTCGGAAAACGACCAGATCTTCGTCGTTACCCACATGCCTCGTGCCGCCCTCGATCCGCTGCTTGCGAAAGACGCAAAGTAGCGGCGAGCGACCAAGGTCATCCTCGCTTATTTTCATCTACAGTATTCATACGCCGAGCGAGTTTAGAATCGTTCTTCGTCTTGTTCTTCTTTTTTTCATCTTGTTCTGTGGTTAAGAAAACTGACCACAGAACAAGAAGAACAGGAAGAATCAAAACCGAACGGGATTCATATCGATCCGGCGGTCATATAGAGGATCAAAATGGCAGTTAATAGTTTTGCAGATAAATTAGTTAAGAAAGTATTCGGATCGAGCAGCAGTATCTTTTTGAAGAAGGTGGCGCCGATCGTTGCGGAGATCAACGGGTGGGAAGCGAAGATCGAGAAGCTGTCGGATGACGAGCTGCAGGCGCAGACGCAGAAGTTTAAAGACATCATCGCCAAGCGGCTCGAAGGTATCGACGACAAGGCCGCGCGTCGCAAGGCGGAGCAGGAGGCTCTTCATGAGATCTTGCCGGAAGCTTTCGCGACCGTTCGCGAAGCCTCGAAGCGTGTCACCGGAATGCGGCACTTTGACGTGCAGTTGATCGGTGGTGTGGCGTTGCACCAGGGACGTATCGCCGAGATGCGAACGGGTGAAGGTAAGACGCTGGTATCGACGCTGCCCGCCTACCTGAACGCCCTCACCGGCCGCGGCGTCAACGTCGTCACGGTCAACGACTATCTTGCGCTTCGCGACGCTGAGTGGATGGGCAAGATCCACCAATTCCTCGGCCTGTCGGTCGGATGCATCCAGAACGATATGGATGACGCCGAGCGAAAGGACGCCTACGCCTCGGACATTACCTACGGTACGAACAATGAGTTCGGTTTCGACTATCTGCGCGACAACATGAAGTTCGATGTTGAATCACTCGTCCAGCGTGATCATTATTACGCGATCATCGACGAGGTCGACTCGATCCTGATCGACGAAGCCCGCACGCCGCTGATCATCTCGGGTGCGACTGACGACGCGACGGATAAATACTACGTT
>DAIOWA010000517.1:0-2908 GCA_036758705.1 Pyrinomonadaceae bacterium
GGCAACTCGCCGAGGCCTTTTCTGTTATGCTTCTCAAAATCGAATGGGAGGTGATTTGATATGCCGAGGATTTGTTCTTTGTGGAAATTCGCAGTCCTGACGGTCTACGTTCTCGCATTCTTGGCCGGTTGTTCCCGATCAAGTGCAACGCAGACGCAGCCGGGTCCGGAAGAACAGAATCGCCAGGTGGTCTTGGCGTTCTATGATCAAGGCCTCGTTAATCTCCAGCCGCGGGCAGCATTTGAACGCTATGCGAGTGAGGACTTCGTTGAGCACAAGCCCGACGTTGCCGAAGGAACCAGAGAGGCAACGATCGCCTTCTTGGAAGGCCTCATCAAGGAAGTCCCGAAGCCGACCTGGAAGGTAATTCGCACCGTCGCCGAAGGCGATCTGGTCTTTCTGCACGCCAGTTTCACCCCAGCCGATGGAGCCCCTCCCTATGCCGTGGCCGATGTATTCCGCCTTCACGAAGGCAAGATCGTAGAGCACTGGGATGTCGTCGCACCCCCGGTCAAACAACCCCTCAATCCTCATTCACGTTTCTAGCATTTCACCGACGCCCAGGAAGATACAGGCGACGGTGTCGGGTCGGAGACAAAGGAGCGGGCAAGGGGAAGAGCGGCGGTTTTAGATACGTTTACCTTTACATCGAGATAGCGGGGACGATATACCTTCTGCATTTTTTCGGAAAGAATGAGAAAGCGAATCTATCGAAGGCTGAACGTAATGAGGTAGCAAAACTGGTTAAGGAATTAAAGAGGTTGTATGGCGAAGAAAAATGAAACTAGCAATGAGTTTTTTGACGATCTGAAAGCGGGACTGACGGCGGCGATCGAACACGCAAGCGGCAAACGCAGAGACCTTCGCACTACAACTCTGCCTCGTCCTCCAAAGGAATTGTCCGCGCAGGAGATCGCAAAACTACGAAGTCAACTCAATGTTTCGCAAGCCGTATTCGCCAGGTACCTGAACATCTCGACCAAGACCGTCCAATCCTGGGAACAGGGCCAAGGCAAACCCAACGGAGCCAGCTTAAAACTGCTCTCGATCGCAAAAAAGAATCCGAAGATCCTTCTAGAGGCGTGATGGCCGCCGTTCAGAGTTCACGCTTCCGCGTGCAAAAAAGGCCTCGTCAATCTCGGCGAGGCCCTTTATTTTTAACGTAATAAAGTAAGATAGATCGAATTATGGCACTATCATCCGAAGATCGAACTGAGATCCAATTGCTCATTTTGCTGGAAGTCGAAAAATTGTTACATGAAAGTAGTGGATTCTCTGAGGCTCGAAGAGCGGTCGATAAACGGAAGCGAGAACTAGAAGCCGTCCTTCTCGATCATCAACGTAGCCACGGAGAAGCGACTGGGATGTGGAAGACCGATTCTGAGTCTTAAAAAGAAAGCTCCCGTCGATCACCGACGCCCCTGACGAAAAGGGCGGCGACCCAATAGGCGGCATGGGAATGTAGTCGGAACGCAGGCTGCCAGCCTGCAAGCGCCGCAACTCGGCGCCCCGTGTCAGTAGCTCGCACGTAAGTAAGGGCTCAACGCAACAAAGAAGGCCTCGGCAAGTCGCCGGGGCCCTCGACATTTTAGAACCGAGACTAATGCAAAAATGATTGTTACTTTTTTGTGCTATAGTTCCGAACTTATGCGCCGACTAGTGATCGCAATGTTTTTATCGTGTGCTTGTTGGATGTCTGCCTTCGGAATGGATTTCGCGTGGCAGAAAACGCCGGCTACGAAAGACACAAGTGAAGGCTACCACCTGCGAATGTCGGGCGAGATTCGTACCGGCGATTCCGATCGATTCAGAGAGTTTGTTAAGAATAATCTGGCAAAATACAAAGATCATCGCTACATCGTATAAAGGCGTCAGATGTGCAATTCTGCGATCCTCGGCAGTTGAGGTAAATACCGTAAAATTGCAGGCGCCTCGCAAGAGGCGGAATTCGAGAGAATGCGTGAAGAACGCCGTAAGGACCCAAACCGCATCACTCGCGAATTGCTCCTTGCCCGCAAGGAACTCATCGACCAAGGCCTTCCACTTGAGGAAGTCTGCAAAATGATCCCATTCCCCAAACGATAAATATCTCCTTCGCCGTTCAGGAGTTCTCGACGCCGACGCCCGTTGCTCTATCGCCAAAAACACGAGTTTGATCGAGTTGGCAGTTGCGATGTGCTAATATGTGCGTGTCATGACCCAGCCACAGGCGACAGCGGAAGTTTTTTGGACGGCGTATCAGGCGATGAAGCCTAAGGAGCGAGAGGCTTTTATCGGTAAGCTGATGAAAGACAAGAAGCTCGCCGAAGATCTGCGATATGGAGCGGTCATTCAGGAACGGAAGAACGAATCTACAGTTTCGCTCGACAGCTATCTTTCAAAGCGCTCGAAGAAGAAATAGATGGCCTATCGGATCGAACTGACCAAGTCGGCCGTCAAGGAACTCGAACGCCTTCCCGCCAAAACGCACGACAAGGTCGTCGAACACCTCTTTCAGCT
The DNA here is from genome assembly GCA_036758705.1 of Pyrinomonadaceae bacterium. Classification (GTDB taxonomy): domain Bacteria; phylum Acidobacteriota; class Blastocatellia; order Pyrinomonadales; family Pyrinomonadaceae; genus OLB17. Next base: position 2,500 of record DAIOWA010000517.1, read on the forward strand.
CGAACAAGACCCACGCGTATTCGGATCGGAGAAGCTAACCGGCGTCGATGCCTATAAGCTTCGTGTCGGAAGCTATCGGATAGTTTACGAGATCGACGACGCTAAAGAGATCGTACGCGTCGTAATGGTCGACGACCGAAAACAGGTCTACCAACGACTGCGCCGAAGAAAATGATCGGCGACGCCTCGATTTGATAACCGGAGAAACCTACTAATGACTTCAAGAACCAACGCGATCTGCGGCGTAATGATGATCTTTGTAATGCTTATCAGCATGGCGTGTCAGCAGCAGGCGGCCAATAACTCGGCGAACGGGAATGTAGCGGCGAAGGCGACTCCGGCGAATACTGCGGTCGCGACGAAACCGACGGAGACTGAAACTAAGCCGGCGGACCCGGCTCCGGTTGGC
>DAIOWA010000518.1:0-2907 GCA_036758705.1 Pyrinomonadaceae bacterium
GTGCATTGCTGAGACGACGAGGGTCATGCGTGAAGCCGCGATTGCTAACGGACTTCCGGGCGACGCCATCCATTGTCTGCAGACTTCCAGCATCGAGGGAACCGAGGCCTTGATGAAGCACAAGCACACGGCCGTGATCCTGGCTACGGGAGGTATCGGCCTTGTGAGAGCGGCGTATTCTTCGGGTAAGCCCGCTTTCGGCGTTGGGCCCGGCAATGTTCCTTCGTACATCGAATCGTCCGCGAACATCCAGAAGGCAGTCGCCGACATTTTGACGGGCACGTGCTTCGATAACGGCACTATCTGTGCGTCGGAACAATCGGTTGTGGTCGATTCGAAGATAGCGACGGCTGTTCGGGACGAGTTCAAACGGCAGGGCGGACACTTTCTGAATGCGTCCGAGGCTGACGCCGTGGCGAAGGTTTTGCTGACTCCGCAGCGCACACTGAACGCCGCTATCGTGGGACGTTCCGCAAAACATATTGCCGACCTCGCGGGTATCTCGATCCCTGACGGAACGCGATGTTTGCTTGCTGATTGCGGCGGTGTCGGGCGTGATTATCCGTGGTCGATCGAAAAGCTTTCTCCTACGCTGGCATTCTTTATAGTTGACGGTGTCGAACAAGCCGCGGCTCGTTGCGATGAGATCTTACATTTTGGCGGCATGGGCCACACTGCGGGGATGCATACTCAGGATCGGCAGAAGGCCATTGAATACGGCAAGGCGATGCCGGCGTCGCGCGTTGTGATCAATTCGCCGACCACTCACGGGGCGATCGGATTCTCTACCGACCTCTCTCCGTCCATGACGCTCGGTTGTGGATCATGGGGCGGCAACGTTACATCGGACAACGTTTCGCCGATCCACTTGATGGATATTAAGCGGGTTGCATTTGAGACGAAGCCGATCAATAGCGGAGCCAAAACAACGGCGCCGGCGGTTGCGAAGGCGACTCTACGGGAGCGACAGACGATCAGCCGCGATCAGGTAGCTGCGTTGGTCGATAAATTCTTGTCGACGAAGGTTGTCAAGGAAGAGCAGCCTGCGGTTCCCGAGCCTGTTGTGCCCGCTATCGGTCAGCAGCCAGTGGAATCGCCGGTCAGGACGATCATTCACGAACTCCGTCCCCAGTCGCTTACCGAGAACGGATTCAACGCCGAGCCGGTCGATTTCGTAAGCGAGACGGACGTTCGGGATGCGATCTCTAAAGGACGCAAGATCTATATCACCGCCAAAACCATCCTAACGCCCTCGGCCCGTGACCTCGGAGAAGAGAAGGATGTATTTGCGAAGGTTTAGCATCATTCTTGTCCTGTTGTCTTCGGCCATTGTCGTGTCAGCGCAGGAAGGCAGTGTTGAAGCAAAGCAGCCGCCTGCGGACGCGATGAGTTACGGATTTGTTATTGACAACTCAGGGTCGTTTCGCAAGCTGCTTGAGGATGTTATCCAGTTCATCGGCAAAGTTCTGGATGAGCAAAAACCAGGTGACGAGGCATTTTTTGTTCGGTTTATCGATACGGAAAAGATCAAGCTCGATCAGGAGCTGACCTCGGACGTAAACGAGATCCGGGATGCGGCTGACGCGATGTACGTTCAGGCTGGGCAGACAGCGGTTGTCGATGCGGTGCGGTCGGCGGGCGAATACCTTGCTGAGAACGGCAAGGCGGAGAATAAGGGGCGAAGGGCGATCCTGATCGTGACCGATGGCGATGAGCGTGCGAGCGTTACGAAGCCGGAAGCGGCGATCAAGATCTTGAAGGATGCGGGTATCAGGTTAATAGCGGTTGCCGTCTCGGATGAAAAGGTCCAGCCGAAGGTGCTCGAACGGCTTACCCGGGAGACGGGCGGAAAGCTCTTTGTTCTGAAGCACAAAGGCGAGCTGCGGACCATTGGGAGTGAAGTTGCGGCGGCGCTTCGCAACCCTTAAAGTTTATTTAGGATGCCGAAGACAGCGGTCGAAACAGCAGTTTGCGATATTTGCGGGGCCGAGGTTCGCGATGGCTCAGTGTTTTGCTACAACTGCGGCGGATCGCTCGCGAAGCCGGAAGTAGTTGAACCGATACGACCGCCGGCTGAACCGATCATCGCCGTTGCGGAACCGGCATCGAATGGCCTCGCTAGCAAGGCCGACGCGGATCCGGTGAAGGGTGGTGTGGAACGTGCCGAACGCCGCAAGGTCAGGGCTTCGAATCGCGAGCCTGCAGAGATCGTTTGGGCACAGCGTGAAGGTGTCTCGTGGGCATTTGTTATCGCGTCCGTCGTTTTTGTGATCATTGCTCTGGCGGTGGTCATCGCGGCCATCTACCTTCAATAGGCGTATGGAGATTGCGATCGGCATTTTCTTTCTCGCGATACTTACAGGGGCATTTCTCCTGGCGGTGGGAATTTTGATCTTCTCTCTTCGTCGCAGACGGCGGAGCAAATGAACCGGAAACTACTATGCAAGCACTCGGAATGGTTGAATGTATGGGCCTTGTGGCCATGATCGAAGCGGCAGACGCCATGGTCAAGGCTGCTAATGTTCAGCTTGTAGGGTATGAAAAGATCGATGCCGGACTCGTGACCGCGATCGTCCGGGGCGAGGTTGGAGCGGTCAAGGCCGCCGTCGATGCGGGAGCGGCCGCTGCTCGACGCATTGGTACGGTCACCGCCGTTCATGTAATCCCACGTCCTCACGAAGAGGTCGACCATGGTATCCCCGTCATTCACACCGGCGAAACCACTCGCAAAAAGATCTCAGGATCTGTTCCCGAGTAGTCCCTCGTTTCAGGTCGACAAACTTTAAAATTAAGCTTTTTAAAATTGAGGTTCCAAACAACCCGCGGAAGCCGCATTCGGCGATGGTTGGGAGCGGCGTGAAGAGGGCAAATAAAAATGTGGCACGTGCCACATCCAAAGGAGAAAGG
>DAIOWA010000519.1:0-2902 GCA_036758705.1 Pyrinomonadaceae bacterium
GGAGGCGATCACGCGAATGGCCGCATTCCTCGAACGCCGGCGCAGTTGAATTTGAAAGGGATGGTACCAGGTACGGGAATCGAACCCGTCTTTCGAGAATGAGAATCTCGCGTCCTAACCGATAGACGAACCCGGCGTCTGACAAGACTTAGATTTTCGCCCACAGTGCTCGATTTTGCAAGCCCGTTGGTGATGAAGGAGCGTCGTAAAAGACGCTCCTCACCTCGAAACATCTAGGCCGATGTTTCCTTCTCGTCTTTGCAGCAATCGCAGCAGCATCCCTCGCCTTCAGCCGAAGTCGCCGTTGCAGCGTTGTCCTTTTTCTTCATCGGACACGAATCGCCGCAGCAATCGCAGCAGCCCTTAGCGTCCGCCGATGCGGCAGTCGCCGAAGAGCCTTCGCCCTTCTTCTTCATCGGGCATGAATCGCCGCAGCAGTCCATTTTAGCGTGCTCGCCGTTGGCACCGTGTCCATCGTGCCCCTTCTTCATCGGGCATGAATCGCCGCAGCAATCCATTTTCGCGTGCTCGCCGTTGGCATCATGGCCGTCGTGGCCCTTCTTTTTCATTGGGCACGAATCGCCGCAGCACGACGGTTTATCGGCTACCGTGCTTGCAGTCTGCGTAAAAGCAAACGCGGCTATCGCGAACGCAAATATCGCGATTATCGATAGAGACGCAATTAACTTCTTTTTCATTTTGATACTCCTATCTAACTAAAACTCGGGGCCGGACGCATAACGATGCATCCGCTTCAATGGCAGGTATCTAGACTAGATCAGGAGTACTCGATGTTTGATGCGGTCGGGGCGTCGATCGATCGGCGGCGGGCCGCGATAGCTGTTCGCCGAGCGAAGCGGAGTGACCGAACGAAAGGTAAAAACAAACGTCGGCGGCGTAATAACGTTTGCGGCCGCAGCTTGTTTGACCGGGAACGAATTCTTCTCGATCGGCCCGGCAAAAAAGCTGACCGTCATCGGGCAGCAATCGATGTCGCTGCCATTCGCGGAGAATGCTGGCGAATTGTCCTGCTTGCCTTCGGAGCCGCAATGTCCCGTGAGTTTCTTGAGCGGACAATGATCGGCCGAAGCTTGCGGCTTTTCCATCGACCGGCAATAGGCCACACAGGCCGCACCCGCACCGTTCAGGCAAATGAATACCGTAACGAAGAGAGCTAGAGCCCGAATTTTGATCGATGGTCGCCGCACAAAAAACCGCCGTGATTATAGCGCAGAAAGCTAGACGTTGAATCGAAAATCGACCACGTCGCCGTCCTGCATCACGTACTCCTTCCCTTCGAGCCTCGCCAGCCCTTTTTCGCTGGCTGCCTTGCGCGATCCGCATGCTACGAGGTCGTCATAGCCGATGATCTCGGCGCGGATAAATCCGCGTTCGATGTCGGTATGGATCTCACCGGCGGCCTGCGGAGCCTTGGTGCCGATCGGGATGGTCCAGGCGCGGACTTCTTTCTCGCCCGCGGTCAAAAAGCTCATCAGCCCGAGCATGTGATAAGCAGCCTTGATCATCTTATCGACGCCGCTCGATTCCAGGCCGAGGTCTTTCAGATACTCTGCTCGTTCGGCATCTTCCAGCGCGACCAACTCCGCCTCGAGCTTGGCGCAGATAACAACGACATCGGAATTCTCGGCCTCCGCGTGTTTCTTCACGGCAAGAACGTGCGGGTTCGAGTCCGGATCGGCAAGCGAGCCTTCATCGACATTGGCCGCATAGATCGTCGGCTTCGATGTCAGCAGGAACCATTTCTTAACGATCTCGCGTTCATCGTCAGTCAACGCTGCGGCTCGGATCGGCTTTCCTTCCTCAAGCACGGGCAGGATCTTTTCGATGATCTCGATTTCGCGTTTCGCGTCCTTATCCCCGGACTTCGCACTGCGGCCGGCCTTATCTTTTCGCTTCTCGATCGAACCAAGGTCCGCCAGCGCCAGCTCGATCTGGATGGTCTCGATATCGCGGATCGGGTCCACCGAGCCTTCGACGTGGATGATGTTCTCGTCCTCAAAACATCTGACGACCTGGATCACCGCATGCGTCTCACGGATGTTCGCCAGAAACTGGTTCCCCAGCCCCTCGCCCTTCGAAGCACCGCGGACAAGCCCCGCAATATCGACAAACTCAACCGTCGCCGGCACTATCTTCTGAGCCTTGTTCAGATCCTTCAAAACCGCCAGCCGATCGTCCGGCACCGCCACCACGCCCACGTTCGGCTCGATCGTCGCAAACGGATAATTCGCCGCCAACGCCGCCTCCTGCGCCGTCAACGCATTAAACAAGGTCGATTTGCCGACATTCGGCAGTCCTACAATTCCAGCCTGTAACATAGATATGAATCGAGCCCTCGGCTCAAACCGATAATTCTAGCAAATGTCGTAACCGCCTGCGTAAGCGAACGGCCAGTTCGTGTATTTTTGTGAGAACGCCGGTGGATAAACGAAGTATCGGATGGAGGTCAGGAGGCGGAGCGATTATACTTGCTACACCGATGACACCGGAGAGAAGTTTGGATATTCAGTTTCAGTATGTAACGGATGCTGATGGCGTTAGGCGGGCGGTTGAAGAGCTGCGGCGTGAAGGTACGCTCGGGTTCGACACGGAGACGACGGAGCTTGACCCTTACAAGGGGCGCCTGCGGCTGGTGCAGTTGTCGACGGGGCGGAGCACGTACGTCTTTGACGTCTACAAGCTGGGCGAAGATTCCCGTACTTCGGCTGATCTAGAGCCTCTTCGCGAACTGCTCGAGGACGCGAGAGTAAAGAAGGTCGCACACAACGCGAAGTTTGACCTGAAATGGATCCGCCATCATCTCGGATGTGAGACTAACGGCGTCTTCGATACGTTTCTCGCGAGCGTACTGATCGCGGCGGGGGACGGCGACCGTCGGCAC
>DAIOWA010000520.1:0-2874 GCA_036758705.1 Pyrinomonadaceae bacterium
GTCACGCTCCGGCTTAAAGGTTCGGTAGTTGATCGTCTCAGGCTTTGTAACCTCGCCGTGCGACCACGATCGGATCTTGTCCGGCGACGCCAGCGAGATGCGGATCGCCTCGTAGTTCGTGGTCAACTGCGTTTTGTTGTCGTTATTAAATCGAAACATTCTTACTCCAAATTAGTCTGGAAAAAGTCTAGGAAGTCTGGCGAGTCTTGGAAATCTGCCTAGACTGTCTAGACTTCCAAGACTTCCAAGACTAATTACTAATCAACTCCCACCAGTGTATCGACACCTGCCGCGATCGCATCCGGATCGATCTCATCTTCGTGGATGAGTTCAACGTCGAGACACAAGCTCTGCAGCTCGCGGACAAGCACGTTGAAGGATTCCGGAATACCCGGCTCAAAGTTCGAGACGCCCTTGACGATCGTTTCGTAGATCTTCGAACGGCCGGCAACGTCGTCGGACTTACAGGTCAGAAGTTCCTGAAGTATGTGGGCCGCACCGTATGCTTCGAGTGCCCAAACCTCCATTTCTCCGAAACGCTGTCCGCCGAACTGTGCCTTACCACCAAGCGGCTGCTGCGTGATCAAGCTGTACGGCCCGATCGAGCGAGCGTGGATCTTATCGTCAACAAGGTGTGAGAGCTTAAGCATATAGATGTAACCAACGGTCACCTTCTGCTCGAACTGTTCACCCGTTAGACCATCATAAAGACGCGTCTTACCTGACGGGCCTACCGAGTTCGGAAGATCGAGAGTGTCGAACTTCCCGTTAGCGTCTCCGATATACTTCTTGATCTCGGCTTCGCTTGCTCCGTCGAATACGGGCGTTGCGAAGTGAAGTCCGAGCACGCGAGCGGCCCAGCCGAGATGCGTCTCAAGGATCTGACCGACGTTCATACGAGACGGTACGCCGAGCGGATTGAGAACGATCTCAACCGGCGTTCCATCCGGCAGGTACGGCATATCTTCCTCAGGAAGAATGCGGGCGATAACACCCTTGTTACCGTGACGTCCGGCCATCTTGTCGCCGACCGAAAGCTTACGCTTCATCGCAACGAAGACCTTGACCATCTTGATCACGCCCGGAGGCAGTTCGTCGCCCTGCTTCAGTTTTGTGATCTTCTCGTCATAGATATCCGAAAGGATATTGATCTGACGTTCGGTACGCTTCTCGTACTCGCGGATCTCGTTCGCGATATCGATCTTGCCGGCAGCAACATCAGCCTTGCGGAGCAGCTTGCTGTCGATATCCTTGAGAACTTCGCGGGTAAGCGTCGTTCCTTTCTTGAGGATCACTTCGCGGCTCTCAACGAGATCAGCCTGCAACTTGCGGCCATCGAAGAGTTCGTAGATACGCTCGTCACGCTGCTCCTGGAGGATACGAATTTCGTCCTCAAGGTCACGTCGAAGAGCGTCCTCTTCCATTCCCTCGATATCGAGCGACCGTTCGTCCTTCTCCTGTCCCTTACGGGTGAAGACCTGAACTTCAACTACCGTTCCGTCGATTCCGGGAGGGCAGGTCAGCGAGGCGTCTTTAACGTCGCCGGCCTTTTCACCGAAGATCGCTCGGAGCAGCTTCTCTTCCGCGGTCAACTGAGTTTCGCCCTTCGGCGTAACCTTACCGACCAAGATCGAGCCCGGCTTAACCTGAGCACCGATGCGGATGATGCCCGATTCGTCGAGGTCGCGAAGCATATTTTCGCCGACGTTCGGGATATCACGCGTGATCTCCTCCGGTCCGAGCTTCGTGTCGCGAGCTTCGATCTCGAGTTCCTCGATGTGGATCGACGTATAAAAGTCGTCCTTAACAAGGCTCTCGGAAACGAGGATCGCGTCCTCGAAGTTATATCCCCGCCACGGCATGAACGACACGAGCACGTTTCGGCCAAGAGCGAGTTCACCCTTATCCGTACACGGACCGTCGGCAATCACCTGGCCCTTGCGTACACGCTCGCCTTCCTGGACGATCGGACGCTGGTTGATGCAGGTGTTCTGGTTCGATCGCTTGAACTTAACGAGCGAGTATATGTCCGCCGTCACCTCACGCGAGATCGTTCCATCGACCTGATGGTCGGCCTTAACGATGATGCGTTCGCTGTCGACGTAATCGACAACGCCGTTACGCTTTGCGATCACAACCGCACCCGAATCGCGAGCGGCGATCTTCTCCATACCGGTTCCGACGTACGGAGCTTCGGCACGCAGAAGCGGCACGGACTGACGCTGCATGTTCGATCCCATTAAGGCACGGTTCGCGTCGTCGTTCTCAAGGAACGGGATGAGCGACGCCGCAACCGAAACAAGCTGTTTCGGCGAAACGTCCATATACTGGATGTTTTCCTTGTCAACCGTGATGAATTCTCCGCCGCGTGAACGGGCCGAGACACGATCGGAAATGATGTTGCCTTTCGGATCGAGTTCGATGTTCGCCTGGCCGATGATCCATTTATCCTCTTCCCAAGCGGTCAGGTAGAACGGATACGGCTCAAACTCAGCCTGCTTTCCGCCTTCCTTGGCAACTTTCCGGTTAGCCTTTTCTACATCCTCTAGCGGGACGTGATCTTTCGGCTTGAACGATGTGTCGCCGCCGTTGTGGACCTTAACGTATTCGATAACGCGGCCATCAATGACCTTTCGATACGGTGATTCGATGAAGCCGTATTCATTGATACGTGCAAAGCACGACAGCGACGAGATGAGGCCGATGTTCGGTCCTTCAGGCGTCTCGATCGGGCAGATGCGTCCGTAGTGCGTCGGGTGTACGTCTCGAACTTCGAATCCGGCACGCTCACGCGAAAGTCCGCCCGGCCCGAGGGCTGACAAGCGTCGTTTGTGCGTGATCTCTGACAGCGGATTCGTCTGGTCCATAAACTGC
>DAIOWA010000521.1:0-2872 GCA_036758705.1 Pyrinomonadaceae bacterium
TCGGTGCGTTGCAGAGATACCGGCTCCGCTGTCCATACGAATCGCATCTCCTAGCGGTATCCACATACCTAGTCAACTATCCATTCGCGAACCGGTTGTTTCCGAACTCGCTTGATGTTGTCGAAAAGTGTTCCAAGCTCGGGACGGTCGTGATCCTGACTGACGGAGATGTGGTTTTCCAACCCCGCAAGATCGAGCGTTCGGGCCTGTTTGACGCGGTGGGCGGGAACATTCTGATCTACATACATAAGGAAGAAGAGTTGGCCGACGTCGAGCGGCGATACCCTGCGGAGCGGTATGTTTTGGTCGACGACAAGATACGGATCCTCACCGCGATCAAGCAGATCTGGGGCGAACGCGTCACGACCATCTTCCCGCGGCAGGGCCATTACGCCCTCGATCAGGAGTTGGTATCGAAATTTCCGGCGGCAGACATTACTGTGGAGCGCATCGGCGATATTCTTGATATCAAGAACTTTGACTGAGGCCCTCTAAACGTAAGAAAGGATTCTTAACGCGGAGATCGGGAAGGACGCTGAGGGTTTGTTTCTCCGCGATCTTCCGAACGGTTGGCGGCTGGCGTCATTCAACCTCGACGCTTATGCGGGGCAAAATGTCCTGCTTAGGATCAGATATAAGACCGACAACTTCACGACGCTGAACGGCATACTCGTCGATGAGATCTCCGTCAACGGATCTCCTGTCGACAATGCTGAAAACGGTGCGAACGGATGGACGTTGAACGGATTCAAGACCACAACAGGTCGCGAACCTTCAAATGCTCCGCACTACTACATTGCTGAGTTTCGGCAGTATCGTACCTATGACGAAGGGCTCAAGACCGGCCCCTACGCATTCGGGTTCAATGCTCCGTATAACAACAAAGTCGCCCACTTCCCGTATCAGGATGGACTGTTGATCACCTATTGGGACACCACGCAGGCGAACAACAATACCAGTCAGCATCCGGGTGAGGGACGATCGCTCCCGATCGACGCACATCCGCAGCCTCTCACACGAACCGGGTTGCCCATGGGCGGAACCAACTGGAACTTTGCTCCGTGGGGCAGTCGGTATCAGATGTACGACGCTACGTTCGGACTCGAGGATACGGACCCGATCTCGCTGCCGTTCAGAGGCACTCTCCCGGGCGCGATCAATGACCCGGCGTGTGTCCCCAACGGTGCGAACTCGACCTGCGAATTCATGGTGCAGATCCCGTCCCAAGCCGGTAACCCGGTGTTCGACGACAGCAATCCGTACTGGTTTGTCGCTACGGCCGCTTCAGGCGTGATCGTTCCGATCACCGGAACGAAGATCCGCGTCGTCAACACCAGTGCTCAAGGTACGATGATGCAGATCCACGTTAACTAAGAACTTAGTTAGCGTTAGAACTGAAAGAGGCTGCCCGGAGTGATTTCCGGGCAGCTTTTTTATAACGGTATATTGGCTTGTTTGATCGCTTTGCATGTGGAAATTGAAAAATAGATTCGTGTTATTATTCAGGTATGAAGACACGTGTTATTGAGGTCGACCCGAATAAAGTGAGCGGAACTCCGGTATTCGCCGGAACACGTGTGCCGGTCAAAAATCTGTTCGACTATTTGGAAGGCGGCGACACGCTCGAAGACTTTCTCGAAGGCTTCCCGCCTGTCACACGTGAACAAGCGGTCGAGGTCTTAGCCATGGCGGAGCGTTCGCTTATAAAAGAGGTCAGAGGCAATTGAAAGTTCTGCTCGATCACAATCTCGATCGACGACTTAAGGCTCACCTTGAACCGCTTAAATGCACGACGACCTTTGAACAAGGGTGGTCGGAGCTAACTAACGGCCAGCTACTTTCCGCAGCAGAAGACTCCGGGTTTGATGTCTTGTTGACGGCCGACTCCAACATTCCAAAACAACAGAATCTTGCTGGACGAACTATCGCGATCGTCGTCGTACGCGCTGCCGACAACAGAAGGCAAACCCATATAGAAATGCTCGACCTGATCGTCTCCGCCGTTACGAGTGCAGACAGCGGAACGATCCAAGAGGTCTTTCACCCGAATTTCAAACCGAAAGATACTTGATCCTTCCAAAGGCAGATCCTAGCCAGCAGCAGCTGAACTCCTCTCAACCGGAATAGACTCGCGTGAGTGTTGCCAGCCGCCTCGGGTGAAGTCCGGGAACTTGATAGGTGCTGAACCTTTGGCGACGGAGATCTCGCTCAGGGGGCCGGGAGCGCTCCAGGCGGCGGCGTCGTAGACGTCCATATCGGGGACGAGGCCTTCGCGGATGCACTGGATCAGGCGGTAGCACATTATGTAATCCATACCGCCATGGCCGCCGAGCTTACGGGCCGTGTCGCCCATTTCCTTCCACAGATAGTGCTCGTACTTCGCCTTATATTGCTCGATGTCCTGCCACTGATGGTTGGCCTTCGTTGCTTCGAGATAAACGCGAGCGGGATAGTCGCGATAGATGCCTTTCGTGCCTTGTACGAGGTTGATCCGGTCGTAAGGCCGAGGGCTGGTGACGTTGTGCTGCACCATGATCGTGCGGCCTTTCGAGGTCTTGATCAGGTTCGTGTTGTAGTCTCCGGCGATATATTTCTCGCTGTTTCGCGGATCGTCCTTCGCGAGCTTCTCTTCGCGATATTCGTACAGGCCGGGCGAGCCGGAACTCATCGCAACCATGTATTCGAACTTGTCGCCGCGGTTGATGTCCATGTAGTTCGCGACCGGGCCGAGTCCGTGTGTCGGATAAAGATTGCTGTTGCGAAGCGTGTGATGCCGTCGTCGCCAGAGGCCTTCGTCCCGGGTCTCAAATAGGATCTCGCGAAGGTCATGATTATATGCACCTTCGCCGTGAACGATCGCGCCGAGCACGCC
>DAIOWA010000522.1:0-2868 GCA_036758705.1 Pyrinomonadaceae bacterium
CAAGAAGCAGGTACGGCAATTCGACGCCGCTGCTCTCATCGCGGCCGTTGCAAGCGTCTTCGGCATTTCCGAAGAACAGTTTTGCGGACCCGAGAAAAACGCCAAGGCCGTGCTCGCTAAAGAAGTGCTTATCTTGATCGGAAGAGAACAAGGTGCAACCGTCAATCAACTCTCACTCCTCGCCGGTCTCGACACCTCCAACATCAGCCGCCGCTGCGACATCGCACGCCTGAAACTCGAAACCGACCCCAAACTTAGCTACGCGAAATCCCAAGTCGAGAAGACCTACTTCGCAAATATCGCAGAATCACAAACCTGTCCCTGGGTTGTCCGTCATTGACATGGCGTTGCGTGTGTGACATGCTTTTGGCCCGGGTGATTCCGGGCCTTGATCTTTGAGAATTTACGCCGGAAAGTACAAATTTCATGTGCGTGGGACAGTGGGACAAGCATTCGGCGGGACAACCTTGGCTGTGGAAAACTCTGTGGAAAAGTGTGTCAGCCTTTTCTCAGGACGACACACAGGCAGGCACGATCCTCGAAAAAAAGTTTTTTCGAAAACGTCGTTTTTGCTTGTGGAAAACGCCGTAAGCCATTTGCTTACAGTTGGTTGCATGTCCCACGCACGTCGTGGGACACTGCGGGACAGCGGTGGCCGCAACCAAGAATTGCTGTGGGTGAAGTCGCGTTAACGCAAAAGCCGCCCGGTTCATCGCCCGACAGCTTTTTATTTTCTTCTTTATTTCGTTCTGTTCTTCTTGCTCTGTGGTTTTTCATATTTTCTAACCACAGAGCAAGATGAGCCGGAAGAACAAAAGAGAACCGACCGGTCAGAAGCGGCTTGCCTATGTCAAAACCACCCGCTAACGCAGGTGGTACTGAGCGTGGTTGAGATACTAATTAGCCGTGGCCGTTGTGAGAGCTACACCGCCGGCGGCTTTTGCGGCTTGGGCGGCTTTGAAGGCGGCCTGTTTGGCGGGGCCGAATTCTTTGTAGTAGTCCTGGACGTAGCCTTTTATCTTGCGATGAAAGAGGCCGGAAAAGTATCCGAAATTCTTCATCTCTTTATAGGCCGTGTCGTAATCCCAGCCGTAGTTTTCGAGGCGATAGATCGCACCGGCTAATCCGGTCCTATGCTTCCCTGCCGCGCAGTGAACATAGAATTTGCCGGTCGCGGGATCGTTGGCGACCTTCAGGAAATCGGCGACGCTGGAATCTTTTGTCGTCCAGCCGGTCATCGGGATATTTACATACTTCATCCCGAGCGATTCGACGGTCGATTTCGAATAAGATTCCGAATCCTTTCGCAGATCGATGATCGTGTTGATGCCAAGTTCTTTCAGAGCTTTGTAATCTTCCGCCGTGGGCTGTGCACCGCGGTAAAACCGCTCGTCCACCTGGCCGAAGTTTTCGATCTTGATATTTGGAAACGCCTTGGGAGATGCGGGCACTGAGTAATCTACCGCGATCGGAGCGGGGGATACGGTATGTGCCATTGCGATGGGAACGGTGGGGCCGGCCTGAGCCGAGACGAACGAAACACTAGCAAAAAGCGCGACGAACGCCGTGAGGATCTTGCTCATAAATCTTTATTCCTTTGTATTTGCAACGCTTACAAGGCGTTGCGAAATTTCAGCTCGGAAAATGCGAGCAGCAGCAACAATCGGGAACTAACTCGGGAGCACAGGGATTTGTGAGGATCGACGGCTCCTTTGCGAGACAAACTTGATTTTGGAAGCCCGCAATTTAATCTTCGTTGCCAATAATCTATCATTACCGTCAAGTGAGCGAGGTCAAATCCAACTTTCCCCCTGTTCTACTGGTCGTGATCGCAGTTTTCCTGTGGTCGACCGGCGGGCTTTTTATCAAATCGACAACGATCGATGCTTATCAGATCACCTTCTTTCGTTCGCTGCTTGCGGCACTGACGGTGCTGATCCTGACACGGAAACAAGGGCTTAAGATCGATGCGTTTGGGATCTTAAGTTCGGTTATTTATGCTCTGCTTCTGATCCTGTTTGTGTGGGCGACAAAAAAGACAACGGCCGCCAACGCGATCTTTCTGCAATACACCGCACCTATATATATATTGATACTCGCTCCGTTCGTGATCGGCGAGAAATTTCACATCCGCGACCTCGTCACGGTCGTCGTGGTCCTTGCTGGAATGAGCCTGTTCTTCGTCGGGCAACTCAAACTTGAAGATTATCAGGGAAATATCGCCGCGTTATTGTCGGGCGTTATGCTTGGCCTCTATATATTGTTCCTGAAACACCCGAAGGCTGTCGGTACACCTAAGCTGGTTGCGGCCGGAGCCAGTTATAAGCCGATAAATCCTGCGATCGCGGTTAACTATGGCAATTTTTTACTTGCGGCAGTAACCTTTCCGTCCGGCATCTCCGCCATTCCGATAATGACCGGAATGGATTGGTTCGCCGTTTCGTTCCTCGGAATTGTTCAGATCGGCATATCTTATATCCTCTTCATCAAGGGTGTCCGAGCGGGTACGCGGCCGCTGGACGCAAGTTTGATCGGCTTTATCGAACCGCTGCTAAACCCGGTCTGGGTATTTATCTTCGTAGGCGAACGCCCATCGCAATGGGCCCTCCTCGGCGGCGCAATAATCATCACCGCGATCGCCGTGCATTCGATCCGTCAATACACCGGCAACAGAGCGCTGAAAACGGCTTAATACCGTTTACAGTCTTATCGACTTTTGGTAAAACTTCTGCTGACCGGTTTATCCAAGAAGTTCCACGCAAAGACGCAGATCACGCAAAGAGTTGAATTTATCCGACAGCAAAGCCTCGTGAATAAACTAGGCCGCTCTTTGCGACCTTCGCGGCTTTGCGTGAAACTTCTTTTGAT
>DAIOWA010000523.1:0-2864 GCA_036758705.1 Pyrinomonadaceae bacterium
GTATTTCGTCATCGTACTGCTAGTTGTGATCTCAGGCGTCCACTACGTTTTTCAGGTCGCCAGCCTGATGAAAGAAGAACAGGCATCCCCTTCCGAGGATGCCCGACGTTGACTTTACCTAAAGACTAGTTGGGTCGCTTGAATTTCGCATCGTCGATCGTCACATCGTATTTGATCTCGCTTAAGACCGTGTTGATCTCGAATGCCGGCGCCTTGGCCCGGGTTCGGAACGCTGATTTGATGCCGTCAACGTCTCGATAATCTTCATAGAATGTGGTGAAAGCCTGTTGGCCTTCGGGCGCGAGCACGATGCCGTCGCTGCGGAGCATCAGGCCGGTCTCCGTATCGAAATAAAGTATGTCGTCGGGCAAACCCTCCGTTGAGCACACCACGACATACGTATCACGATCGCCCACCTTCTCGATACCGCGGACGACGATCGGCGAGTACATCGAATCGATCTTTACTTCGCGGCCGAAAACGCTAAGGCGCTTGGATTGGATCAACTCCTTGCCTTCCTTCACTCTGCTTCCCTGTACGGGATTTGAGGTCCAGGCAGTTGTCCCATCAAAACCGTCAAGCAGGTCGCCGACACCTTCGAGTGCTACTTTTGTGAATGACCGTCCGTCCGAGACCGAGATCAGTTCCATGGTTCCTTTTACCCCCATCGGCGTAAGTTCAACCGAGCCGGTTTGGTATCGCGATTTGTGCTTCAGCAGCGCCTCGCGGCCGCCGATCGCCTTGACGTATTTATCGAGTACATCTTTCGCGGAAGGCAGCGTCACAGATGGTGATGCGACAGGTTTCGCGTCCGGAGTCTTCGACGAGTCAGGTTTCTGAGCCGCAGAGGCCGCAACGAGGAGCGTGATGACAAATAAGGAACCAAAAAGTCTTTTCATAAAATATATTCTCTAGTTTTTTCTTATCTCCGCAATAGCCGCGTCAAGTTGAACGTCGCGTCCGGCGAGGAGAGATTCGCGGGTCAGCCCGACCTCGCGGTCGGGCTTCACGCCGCGGCCTTCGATCAGGATGTTCTTCGGCGATTTATAGTCGGAGATCGCGTATTGAAACATATATCCGGTCGGGAGCGGATCGAACACTGACAGCAGTATCGCTCCGGCCGACGTTTCGCCGATCACCTTCCCGCGGCCGTTTTCCTGAATACCGGCGGCGAACATTTCGCTGGTCGAGCCCGAGCCGTGGTCAGTAAGGACGACGATCTTCTTTAGGAAGGGATCCGGCTGCGGATATCCCAACAATGACATCGTACCCGCCCGCGAGGTCATCGTGCCCAATGATATCTGCTTATCGGAAAGTAGTCCCGCGACCCCGCCCGCGAGTCCGCCAACACCGCCGGGATTTCCGCGAAGATCGATGATGATCCCATCAGCCTTCGCATATTCACGGATCGCCGCACGTATCTTCCCCGCCTGCGGGATCACCCACATATTAAAGCGTATGTAACCGATATTCTCCGGCAGCAGCCGCGATTCGAATATCACTCTCTGTTTCGGAAAGTTGCCAAGGGCCTGAGACATCTCGCCGGTATATTTGACTCGGGCCAACTCGACCGAAATCGGCTTGTCCTCGCCGTCAAGGAACTCGAGTGCGACCTTCGTCTCCGGTTTACCGCCGATGATCGCCTCGGCGTTACGTTCGAGGTACAGCCGCCGCATCATCTCGGTCACCTGACGCTTTGCGAGCGACTCCTGGATCGGCTTTAACGTCTCGGAAACCAATTTGCCGTCGGCCTTGCTCAACACGAATCCGGGTTTGATCCCCGCGATCTCCGCAGGCGAACCCGGCGTAACTCGAAAAACTACCGGAGCATTGCCGATCCATTTCAGCTCAACGCCGACCGACGCGTTCGAGTCGTTCTCCTTTCCGATCGCAGGCGGCGGCGGGAAGACGTTGAAGTGAGAGAGCTTCAATTCACCGAGCATTTGCCGAAGCACGTTGTGAAATTCTTGGTCTGACTTTGCGGCCTTCGCCTTTGGAAGATACAACTCGCGGACGTGGATCCAGTCAACGCCGCCGAACTCGGGATCGTAGTGTTTTTCGTTAACCGTGTTCCAGACCTTGTCGAAAGCATCCTGCCGGACCTTTGGAAATTCGACGGCAGTCGCGGGAGCCTGTCCGAAAGCCGCGGCAAGCGATAATTGGAGGGCGAGAACCGCGAATAAGATCCTGGAAAAAGTTTGCTTCATTTTTCGTTGATTAGTACGGCGAAATCGGTCGATCCGTTTCAGCTTTCGGATGAGATGGACTAAACTAAACGTTATTAAGCCATAAGATTCTGCCCGCGTACCGGTCAAATGAAATTCTACAACAACGTCCTTGAACTTATCGGCAATACGCCGCTCGTCCGCATCAACAACATTACCAAACAGCTCAAGATCAAAGCTCCGATCTACGCAAAGATGGAGAACTTGAATCCAGGCTATTCGGTCAAAGACCGCATCGGCATTTCGATGATCGATTGGGCCGAGAAGGAAGGAATACTCAAGAAAGGCGGTACGATCGTCGAAGCGACCAGTGGGAATACGGGTATCGGCCTTGCGCTGACCGCAGCGGTCCGCGGATACAAGTGCGTTTTTGTGCTGACGGACAAGGTCTCGGTTGAGAAGAATCGATATCTGAAGGCTCTCGGAGCCGATATCGTTGTCTGTCCGGCGGCCGCAAAGCCCGGAACGCCTGATCATTACGTTCAGACCGCAAAGAGGATCGCGAGCGAGACTCCGGGATCATTCTATCCGGATCAGTACAGCCATCCGGCGAACCCGGCAGCCCATTATCGAACGACAGGCCCTGAGATCTGGGAAGCCACTGAGGGCAAGATAACACATTTCGTTTCGAGCATCGGG
>DAIOWA010000524.1:0-2864 GCA_036758705.1 Pyrinomonadaceae bacterium
GCATATAATCCAAACTTGCTTCGCACGAGCGGAGCAAATTTTTGGAGATAATTTTGATGATTCGAAGATCGATACATAGCATCACGGCCCTGACAGGCACACCGACCGCAAGTGATATGCGGCTCGGCTTGGCCTGGGACGGCGCCGTCTGCTTCGGCCTCGAACAGCCCAATTATCAACCCAAACAGCGCGGTAATGATCGCGCCGGACAACCAGATTAAAACAGCGGGAGCGGCGTTCCCGCTCCCGAAAACATCGAAAGAGTCCAACAAACTTCAGTTTGTTGCTCAAGTTTAGAAGGAGCGGTTACGCCCGGGATATTGGAAGCCCGACACGTAGCCGCTCCTTTTACGTTCGATGTTTGACAACTGAATAGCCGTATTTCGGTAAGAGTGACGCCTTTAGGCGTTCCTGTGAAAACGCGTAAACGCGTCACTCTTGCCATTTTTTCACACGGGGACGTAGCTCAACGGATCCAGAGCACCTCGCTTCGAACGAGGGGGTTGGAGGTTCGAATCCTTCCGTCTTCGCCAAATTTCAAATACGGGGATGAATGCAAAGCGTCGAGCGGCCAGTATTTCAAGCTGGATCTAGCGGGTTCGAGTCCCGCCTTCCCTGCCAATACATTTCGGGGTCGTCTAATCGGCAGGACGGCTGGCTCTGAACCAGTAAATAGAGGTTCGAATCCTTTCCCCGAAGCCATTCTATCCGGGCGTTCCACAGAGGCTATATGGGCTTGTTTTGGAAACAAGTGTTCGCAGGTTCGAATCCTGCTGCCCGGACCAGATTGGGTTCAATGTTCAAGGTTCCAAGTTCAAGGTTCCAGGTTCAAAGTTGTTCGAAAAGGAACTTTGAACTTTGAACCTGGAACTTTGAACTTGCTTTCACGCACGCGTGGCCAAATCGGCAAAGGCGCCGGTCTTAGAAACCGGATATTGAAGGTTCGAATCCTTCCGCGTGTACCAATCTGTTAAGTGTTCGATTTATCGCGTTCTTGGCTTATCACAGCGGAACGCGATGAATCGCGCACTCTGAACTTCTGTGGATCGTAGCTCAACTTGGCAGAGCACCTCACTGTGAATGAGGCCGTTGTCGGTTCAAATCCGATCGATCCACCCAAACTCGTTATTTCAAATCTCAAATTTGAGATTTGAGATCTCGGAACACGGGGCCGTGGCAGAAAGGCGTATGCACTTCGCTGTCGACGAAGACGATGACGGTTCGAGTCCGTTCGGTCCCGCCAAAAATGTCAGAACCGCCTGCGTAAGCGGGCGGCCGGTTATTTAAGGAGACAACAATTATGTTTGCACTCAAGAGTCGCAACTTTATCGCGACGCTCGCGAGTGCGTTCCTAGGCTGGAGCGCGTGTCAGCAGCAGTTCACTGATCTCCCACGGCGCAACCGGTCGGCTCACCTCGGAGCCGACCGGCGGTCGGAACCGCCTGCGTTAGCGGGTGGCCAGTACAAAAAGTCTTACCAACACGAACGCGGCTGGACGGATGCGAGGACGGATGGAACGCAGTTTTCTTACCTTGTTTGCAATAAACACGATTGTCCATCCGACCGATGAAACTCCTTGCCGGCCGTCGTTCGCCTGCCATCTGATGGTAGATATTGTTGAAAAAATTGCTATCTTACTTTCGATGAAAGAACACGATCGAGATGAGGGAATTTATGGGATCTCCGAACGGGCCAGCCTTTGGCTGCTAATTCCCCGCGTTGCTCTTAGCGTATTCGTCACGACCCTTGTTCTGTTCGCCTTGTTCTGGCTCCAATTCGGTGAGATCAATTCGTACATCGTATTGATAGTGGTTCTTGCCGCGGTGTTTCAGATACTCCTTGTGATCGGGCTTCGACATCAGGACGACCCCGGGCTTGTCGATGCTGCTCCCGGCCGATTCGATCATATCGGATCATTTTGGCTCGTCGCTGTTTTCTTCGGAGCGGTCTTCGCATGGTTCACCAAAGACCTGGCGAACGCGTATTCGGAATCCGCGACCTTCTTCCACATCGCGACGGTCGTGCTTTCGATCGTATTGCCAGTCGTTACATCGATCCCGAACTATCGATACGTCACGGCCGCGAACGTGTACATCACCTTGCCGATGCTCGTGGTCATCACCCTTATCCCTTCGATAGTCGGCTGGCCCTCGGTCGCCGCTCTCTGGAATTTGATTTTCATTTAACCGCCGGTGGCCAAGCCGGTTTAAGGCACTCGCCTTTTAAGCGAGGGATGCGTGAGTTCGAATCTCACCCGGCGGACCAAATCTGACTGGAAAAGATATCCTTGCCAGAATTCATCGTACGTTAAGGTTGCTCGGAGAATAATTAACTCTGGAAGCCGGGACAAAATGTCGCAGCTTCCGACGAGGTAAACAGCTTCGGGAAGATTTCCGGAGCTTGACTAGGAGAACCGAAATGAAAAGTTACGCAACAAAATTCTTAGTGATGTCCTTATTCGTTGTTGTCGGCGGCCTTACGGCGGTGAACGCACAGGTAGATTCCGACGCCATCTTTCGAGTCAACATACCGTTTTCATTCAATGTCCGGGAAAAGAGTTTTCCCGCGGGCGAGTACTCGGTCAAATACTCGGATGACAACACTGACGGTTCGGGGGTGATGCAAATAGCAACGGTCAAAGGCAAGGGTAAGCTGACCTTCTTCGAGACTATTCCGATCGCGGTGCCAACGGCTCCGAAGGAAGCAAATCTCATTTTCGGTAAGGTCCAGGGACAATATTTCCTCTCTGAGATCTGGGAAAATGAGAACCCGAGTGGAAATCAAGTGGAGGAACCCGTGAATATGAAGAAGCTTGAGATGCGGGGCGTAAAGAAGGAAAGAGAAATTGTACGGGCCGAGATGAC
>DAIOWA010000525.1:0-2861 GCA_036758705.1 Pyrinomonadaceae bacterium
AGGAAATCGAGGACGGTAAAAAAGTTGAGCTGACTGTTTCAGAAAAACGGCTTAGCCCTGACGAGATGCTGAAACTTGCGAGTCAGGTATATGAAGGTTTGTCAGAAGAAGATATCGACGAGATCGAACGAATTGCTCTTGATCGGTCGAACTTTTTCGGAGACCGGAAGATATGAGATCCTCCGCCAAGGCTTTGCTTGACTCGGATATTCTCTCGCTCTATTTCAAGAAACATCCGATTGTGCTATCGGCCGCGCACGATTATCTCCTGAAACATTTTGTTTTTTCCTTTTCGATAATCACAAGATTTGAGATATTGCGCGGAATGAAAGTCAGAAATGCTTCGACGCAGCTCTTGGCCTTTGATACTTTTTGTAAGAGCAATGAGATTCTTGAATTGAATGATTCGATTATTGTTCAGGCAGCTGATATTTACGCGCATCTACATAGAAATGGCCAACTGATCGGTGACGCCGATATCATAATTGCCGCGACCGCATTGCAGCACAAACTTCCGCTTGTAACTAACAACCAGAATCACTTCAAACGTATTTCTGGCTTGCAGCTTATGAACTGGGCCATTTGATCGATGGGACTTCCGAATCCAAAACCTGCTGTTGCTTCAGGCGGATCCGGTGGATTCGTTGATGTGAACAGTTTTGATTATGCAAACGCATATCTTGCCCTATTCAACGCTTCGAAGGGGGTGGGCCTTGTTTCACCCAATCCTCTCGTTGGCTGTGTGATCGTATCGGCCGACGGCGAGGTTGTTGGCGAAGGGACCTACATCAAGGACGATGTGGTTCACGCGGAGATCATCGCCCTGCAACAAGCGGGCGAACGGGCGAAAGGCGGGACGGCTTACGTGTCGCTTGAGCCGCACGATCATCATGGGAAGACGCCGCCTTGTACGGAGGCGTTGATCATTGCTGGGATCAAGCGTGTTGTCTGCCCGATCGAAGATCCTAATCCGCTTGTTTCCGGGAAAGGTTTTCAGAGGCTTCTCGATGCGGGGGTCGAGGTGTCGGTAGGGCTGCTAGCCGAGGAAGCTTCGAAGCTGAACGAGAAGTTTATCTGCTGGCACAAGAAGGGCCGGTCGTTCGTTCACTTGAAATTGGCGATGTCGTTGGATGGTCGGATCTCGTTGAAGAGCAGCGTTTCAACGGCGCTGTCGGGCGATGCGGCAAGGAAACGTGTACAGGAACTCCGGCATGAGCACGACGCGATCCTTGTTGGCTCGAATACGGCCGTGACCGATAATCCGAGCCTGACGGATCGAAGTGGATTGCCGCGGCGACGGCCGCTTGCTCGGGTCATTCTCGACAATCGACTCAGGCTTCCGCTCGATTCGACGCTCGCGACCACTACCGATGAGGCTCCGACCATCGTCTTCACGAACAACATCGATCCCCAGGATGTGTTTCCACTGACAGAAAAAGGCGTGCAGGTAATTCCGATCGAGGGCGGTGCGCGGAATATCGACGGATTTCTTGAGGAGCTGAAAAAGCTGGATATTCAGTCAGTCCTTGTTGAGGGCGGAACCGAGGTTGCGGGGGCGGCGATAGAAGCGGGTATCGTCGACAAGCTCACGTTTATCATCTCGCCGATCATCATCGGCGGCCACGATGCTCCGGTTGCGATCGGCGGAAAAGGGGCTGAAACGCTTGTGGATGCATTCCGGCTTAAGGATGTCGAAATTACCCGTCACGGCCAAGACATCGAGATCACCGGTTATCCTTTGAATTAGCTCAGGACCTCAGTTTTGTTCATCTTGTTCTTCCTGTTCCCGTGGTTGAAGAAAAGGCGAACCACAGAGCAAGATGAAGCGGAAGAACAGATCTGATCAAGACGCGACTGGCGGAAAACGAGAGTTGCAACCTGTTTTTAGCAGAGCGAAAAAGTCTCTCGGCCAAAACTTCCTTGTCGATCAGAATTACGTCCGCAAAATTGTCGATGCTCTTGATCTGATGGATTCGGACACGGTCGTAGAGATCGGTCCGGGCCGCGGAGCTATCACGGAATATTTGGTTGATTCGGGAGCGAACGTCGTAGCCATCGAGCTTGATCGAGAGTTGGTTCCGATCCTGCGAGAGCAGTTCGAATCACGTACAAATTTTCGAGTTATCGAGGCGGACGCGACAAATATCGATTTCGCGAGGCTGAATAACGAGGAAACAACGATCAACGGTCAACCATCCACGATCAAACTCGTCGCCAACCTCCCCTACTACATCTCAACCCCGATCCTCCAACATCTCTCGACGCAGCGACATCTTTTCGACTCGCTTGTCCTGATGTTTCAGAAGGAAGTAGTCGACCGCATCACGGCGAAGCCAGGCGATTCGGAGCGTGGATTTCTGACGGTTCTGGTTGAGGCGGCGTTCGAGGTTGAGAAATTATTCGATGTTCCTGCGAATGCCTTTCGCCCTGTTCCAAAAGTTACGAGTTCGGTTGCGAGGTTCGTTCCCGAAGGGAAAAAGATCGAGAACGATGAGAGCTTCCGAAAGATGCTCAGCGTCGCGTTCTCGCAAAAGCGAAAGACGATCTTGAACAATCTCAAGACCGCCTTTCCGGATGCGAGGGAGAGATTGGAACGATCCGCCATCGACCCTCAGCGTCGAGCCGAATCGCTCACCTTTGATGAATGGTTACTCCTTTTCCGTAACCGTAATTGAATCGTCGTGGTCCGGAGCGACGCTGACAAGATCAAACGGTTCCTTTGGCGGGAAGATCAGCGACGCGATAATCGACAGTGCGATCGAGGCGCCGATGATACCGAGCGACCACGAGATCGGGAACTTACCGTCGAAGGCATCGTTCAGCCAGACCATCTTCAGTCCGACAAATACAAGGACCACGGC
>DAIOWA010000526.1:0-2850 GCA_036758705.1 Pyrinomonadaceae bacterium
TCTCCACGAAAAAGAGGCCCGCCTTCTCGAAGGCTTGCTCGCAGACCTGCGGATGCAATACGTAACGATGGTCCGAGCAACCGAAGAAAAGCTCAAATCCCAGGCCGCGAAGAAATTCTCGGGAGCCGATATCCTCGGGAAAAAAGTCTAGTCAGTCGCGGAAGTCCAGGAAGTCTGGGAAGGACTTTCAAGACTTCATAGACTTTCAAGACTTCCTAGACTATGAAACTAACATTCCTCGGAACAGGAACATCCACTGGCGTACCGTCTATCGCGTGCGACTGTGAGACGTGCGTTTCCGAGGATCCGCGGGATAAGCGTCTGCGGGTGTCGATATTGATCGAGCAGGGCGATACGAAGATCCTCGTAGATACGTCGAGCGATTTTCGCCAACAGGCATTGCGAGCCAACATCCGAAAACTCGACGCCGTGCTGATCACGCATTGTCACGTCGATCACGTATTCGGTCTCGACGACATCCGCCCACTGAATTTCCGCTACGGTGCAATGCCGATCTTCGCCAACGAGATCGCCTGGATCGATCTTCGCCGCATTTTCCAATACATATTTCAACCGACGCATTTCGGCGGCGGGCTCCCGCAACTTATCCCGCATACGGTCGTTCACAATTCGCCGTTCTGCATCGGCGAAGAGATCGAGGTAACGCCGCTTGAGGTCATTCACGGAAAGCTGCCCGTCGTCGCGTACCGCTTCAACGATTTCGCTTATGCCACCGACCTGAAGACCATTCCGCCCGATTCGATGGACGGCCTTCGCAACCTCGACGTGCTCGTGCTCGACTGCGTCCGATTAAAGCCGCACTCGACGCACCTCCACCTCGAAGAAGCCCTCGGCATTATCGAAGACCTGAAACCGAAACGTGCCTATCTTACGCACCTGAATCACGACATCCTCCACGCCCGCGATTCAAACTTGCTGCCGGATAATGTCGAGTTGGCGTGGGATGGATTGGTTCTTGAGGATGGTTGATATGAAGATGGGATTTATGGCGGCAATCCTAAAACTGCCTCTGTTCTTGTTATTTGCGACCTCAGCGGTCGGACAGACGAGAGCTGTTGAAAAGCCACTTGACGCAAAAGACATCGTTTATGAATCTTCTGGCGAAGCTACGACTGAATCTTTGGCAGGGCGCCGCGACTTGTCGAAATACGCTGACGGAGGGCATTTCAAATTCCGGTACTTTTCACCCAAACCCGACGAAAGGGCCCAAGACATTTCATCGTTAGCTAAATTCCTTATTGACCGATTAGATGAAAAGCAGCTCGGGTACGTTCGCGCAACCTTCGTTGGAATTGACGCAGGTGCAACCTATCACTTTTTCATAGAGCCGGATAGAGATGGTCGGTGGACTGTCCGGACAATGGCGGTAGGCTGGCACGCTCTATCAAACGGAAGTCGGATGATCCGATTTCCCTTAACCTATCGACTTGAACAGACGAAGAATGAGTTGAAATTCTTTGGGAAATCGGGCCGGAGAATTGAGCAGTTAGTTATCAAATGAAATTGCGCTTTCGCAGTGCCCAATTGGCGGATCTTCCCACAATCATCCGAATGCTGGCCGATGATTTCCTAGGCTCGCAGCGAGAGCGATGCGAAGATCCGCTTCCCGAAAGTTACATCAAGGCCTTTCGCGAGATCGAGGCCGATCCGAACAACGAGCTGATCGTAGCCGAACTTGAAGGCGAAGTGATCGGCACGCTGCAGCTTACTTACACACCGTCGATCAGTTTTCAGGGCGGGAAGCGATGCACGGTCGAATCGGTGCGAGTGGATGAGAAACTTCGCGGACAAGGCATCGGCCGCGAGATGATGCAGTGGACGATCGAACGTGCGAAAGAAAACGGCTGCGCGTCGATTCAGTTGACGACAAACAACGATCGGGTAGACGCTCATCGCTTCTACGAGAGCCTCGGATTTTCGAAGTCTCACATTGGAATGAAACTGAAATTCTAGCGGCAAAAGTTCAGAGTTCCAGGTTTAGCTGGCCACCTTAACCTGGAAGTATCTTGTGGCAACCTTAGCCACCTAAAGCTGGAACTCCAGACGCCGGATTTCCACTTGTGAAAAAGAAAATTCGCTCGAAAATGCGAAAAGCCGTAGCGTAAATCCGCAAGATTTCCACACGATTTTCCACCAATTTTCCACATCCCTATGCCTTAAACAAACCACAAGATATTGTGTTTAAGTCAGTTACGCCGATGTTACAAATATTTTCAAGCAAAACATTACGGTGGGCGCGCTAAATGGTGAAATAACGACACTTACAGACTTCTTTCAAAACCACTAGGTTTTGTGTTGACAAACCCCATTAGACACAATATAGTCTATATCCACTGCAGGAGATTGCCTTTATTTTTGCGCTAAGGACCCGCCTGCATCCCGAATAAAGACCGAGTTTTACCCAAGCAGCCGCCGTCAACATGTTGTGGATGCGGCTCAGGTGCCTTTCGCTCTCAAAAACGATCGCTGGGCAGTACAGAGTCGACGAAAGAATTAAGGAGACACGCCGAGGAAACATGGATAACGGACTCACCGCCGCCGCACGTCAAACGGAAGAAACCACCCAGACAACGATGCGCGTAACCAAGCGCAACGGCAACCATGAGCCGGTCGATATCAACAAGATCGTCCGTGCTATTTCCCGCTGTACACCGCATCTGCCCAACGTGGACGTGATGCGGATCGCCACCAAAACCATCAGTGGACTGTACGACGGCGCCACCACCCAGGAACTCGACAAGCTCTCGATCCAGACGGCCGCAAGCCTGATCTTCGAAGAGCCCGAGTATTCCAAGCTCGCGGCGCGTCTCCTTAACCAATACATCGAGA
>DAIOWA010000527.1:0-2848 GCA_036758705.1 Pyrinomonadaceae bacterium
TTCGAGGTGTGGGCAGCAGAGAATGGACGGATTGTGGACGAACACGCGCCCGATCGCCACGCTTCCTGACGGTCGCGTTTCTGCCCGGGGCGGTTCTTTGACGAGCAACGCGCCCGATCGCCACGCTTCCTGACGGTCGCGTTTCTGCCCGGGGCGGACGGTGTTGCGGACGAACAGGCGCCCGATCGCCACGCTCGTTAACACTCGCGTTTCTGCCGGGGGCGGTTCTTGTTAATATGACACCGAAACGCATATTGGTAATCGACGACGAGTTTCAGATCACGCGAGTGTTGAAGCGAAGTTTGGGTGCGCACCGGTATGACGTTCGGACGGCGGCGGATGGTGAGTCGGGGTTGGATACGTTCAGCGACTTTCACCCTGATCTTGTGATCACAGATCTTTCGATGCCCGGAATGAGCGGTATCGACGTTTGCAAGGCGATCCGGCGAACGTCGGACGTTCCGATCATCGTGCTGTCGGTAAAGGGCGAGGAGCAGACGAAAGTCGAGGCTCTGGATGCCGGAGCCGACGATTTCATTACAAAGCCGTTCGGTATGAATGAGCTGCTCGCACGCGTTCGAGCATCGCTTCGCCGCGGGCCGGCTGAGGTCGAACAGGCGACCATCGTGAACGTCGGCGATTTCAAACTCGATCACGCAAAGCGGGAAGTCAGCGTCGATGGAAATGAAATTCATCTCACGCCGAAGGAGTTCGAGTTGCTTGCATACCTGATCGAACATCACGACCGCGTGATCACGCACCGGACACTGCTGTCGAAGATCTGGGGCGGCGATTATACCGAGCAGACCGAATATCTACGCGTTTTTATCGGCAATCTCCGCAAAAAGATCGAGCCGACCCCCTCGAAACCACGATACATTTTGACCGAGCCGTGGGTCGGTTATCGCTTCACGCCCTCCAAATAATCTTTACGAACTTTTTACGCCGCGTTTATCCGGCCTTTATTTCCTCGGGCGTACTTTGATGTTGTACGCGGGGCAAAACGCTTTGCCCGAACGAGGAAGAAATGGAAACGAAACAACATTTTCCACTGACGTCATACGTCATCGAAGCAAAGAAACAACAGGGAACGTCGAGCCGGAGAACGTTTTGGATCGGCGTACTCGCTGCTTGCGGTGTGGGCGGTTTGATGAGCGGCATTACCGGACTCATCCTTTCGCTGCTGACAGCCGTTGGGATCGTCGAACGAACTCGAATGGTGGGCATCGCGGTTAGTCTTCTTATCGTCGCAGCACTCGGACTTCTTCTCACCGCCGCTCACGCAATGGACCGCACCGACGGAGTCAGCTAACAAACATTCACGGTATGAAAGTGTTTATCTACTTCTGCATTTTTGCGCTCATTTTCACGCTGCTGCTCGGTGTTCAGGCGAACGGGCAGCAGACGATATTCAACGTTCCAACCGCTGATGTTCTGGACAAAGGTAAGGTTTACGGTGAGATCGACATTAGTTTCAAGCCGAACTGTCAGGAAGCTCTTTGCAGGTTTTCGAGCTTCGTTCCGCGGGTCGTGGTCGGAACAGGAGGGAACGTTGAGGTGGGCGTCAATGTTGTCGGCAACATTCAGCCCGGTGCTGACTCGACGACGATCGTGCCCACGGTGAAGTGGAGATTCTATCAGAACGAGAAAAAGGATCTGACACTATTCGCGGGGACGAACTTTTACATCCCGGCCAGGAATCGTTCTTACACTTTCGGTACTTATAGTTATGCTGCAGTCGCCAAAACTATCAATAAGACACGCTTGACGGCGGGCGGGTATGTCGCGAGCAGGAACGTGTTTGCCGCAAACGCCGTACGCGCGGGCGGGCAGTTTGGGATCGAGCAAACGCTGAACAGTAAGTTTAGTGTTGCTGCGGATTGGATAACGGGCAGGCACGGCGGCGGATATTTTACACCGGGCCTGATCTACAAACCGCACCCGAAAGTAACCACATACTGGACCTACTCGATCGGGAATGCCGGGGCGTCGCAGGGAAATCATTTTTTCCTTTTTGAGTTGGGATACAACTTTAACTAACACCTATGTTGGACCTTATCTATTTGGCAACGATAGTACTGCTTTTCGCCCTCGCGATCGGATATCTGTATTTCTGCTCGGGCCTGCGAAAGGAGGGACAGAAAAATGAATTTTGAGACGATGGCGGCGATCTTCGCCTCGGTGTTTCTGCTCGCGTATCTTGCATACGCGATGCTGCGTCCGGAGAAGTTTTGAGTCCGACAAACTTTAGTTTGTCGATGAACAAACTAAAGTTTGTTCGACACTGAAATGACATTCAACGGGATATTGCAAATCGGGATATTTTTCGTGTTCGTGCTCGCGGTGACGAAGCCGATGGGGATCTATCTGACGAGCGTTTACGAAGGCGATGGCGGGTTGCTTCGCCGTGTTTTGGGGCCGATAGAGCGGCTTGTGTACAGACTGCTTCGGGTAGATCCGACAGCAGAGATGAACTGGAAACAGTACGGATTCGCGATGCTGCTGTTCAGCCTGGTCTCGACGCTCGGAGTTTATCTGATCCAGCGGCTGCAGGGCGGTTTGCCGCTTAATCCGCAAGACTTCGCGGGACCGTCAGCCGGGGCGTCGTTCAACACTGCGATCTCGTTCGTGACCAATACGAACTGGCAGGGATACGCCGGTGAATCGACGATGAGTTACCTGACGCAGATGGCGGGCTTGACCGTACAGAACTTTGCGTCGGCGGCAGTAGGGATGGCTCTGGCGGTCGTGTTCATTCGTGGGATCGCTCGCTTTGAAACTGACAGGCTGGGCAATTTCTGGAAAGACCTTACGCGAGGAATGCTGTGTGTGCTGCTACCGCTTTCAT
>DAIOWA010000528.1:0-2841 GCA_036758705.1 Pyrinomonadaceae bacterium
GGCAAGGCGGATCGGAAACCGGTGATCGCGATCGTCGACCTTAAAGATCTGCCGACTCAGAAGGAGTTCGAACTGTTCCGCGATTACTTCGAAGATCAAGGCTACGATGCCGTGATCTGTTCGCCGCACGAACTGGAGTTTGATGACGGCAAACTTTATTTCGGCAGCGTTCAGATCGATGTGGTTTACAAGCGGCTGCTTGTAAACGAATATCTGCCGATCATCGAAGAGGCTCCGGCGCTGCTTGACGCTTATCGAGCCGGAGCGATATGCATGGTCAACAGCTTTCGCGGGAAGCTGGTTCATAAGAAGGCCATCTTCGCCGTGCTGACCAACGAAGGCTACGCGCATCTTTTCAATAAAGCCGAACTGACTGCGATTGCCGATCATATTCCGTGGACTCGTAGGTTTCGTGAAGAGAAGACGTTCAACGTGGGCGAAGAGATAGACCTGGTCGAATGGACACGCGCGAACTCTTCGAAGCTCGTGCTCAAGCCAAACGACGACTACGGCGGACACGGCATTTATATCGGCTGGAATTCGACTTCCGAGGAATGGGATGCAGCGATCGAGACCGCTCTCGCTGATGGTGATTACCTCGTCCAAGAGCGTGTAAGTACGGCGAAGGAGATGTTTCCGATGATCTTCGACGAGCACGGGAAATGGGCAATGACCGAGCAGCTTGTAGATCTCGATCCGCTGCTGTTCAACGGAGTCGTCGGTGCGGCGTTTACTAGATTGTCGTCGAGCGAGCTCGCCAACGTTTCGTCCGGCGGCGGTATGGTGCCGACGTTTATTATTAGTGAAAAAGAATGAGTCTGCTATAATTTCCGCTAATGAGCGCCTTAATCGAGACAATCAGAACGGCAGATCGGCTAACGATCTCGATACCGACTGCAGGACTCTCTAACGAGAAGATTCAGCGGCTGATCGACCTCATCAAGGCAGACGCCATAGTGGCCAAGAGCGTTCTTGCTCAAGAAGAGGCCGACGAAATCGCTCGCGACATAAACCGCTCGTGGTGGAATAAGAATAAAGCTCGAATAGAGAAAATGGTCAAGGAGAATGAGTGAACTCGTTGTCGTTGACACTAATATTGTCGTTTCGGCACTCATTGCCGGAAACGAAGATACCCTTCATAGGTTCTCCGATCCAAATTTCGGTTTTCGTTCGACGAACATCCTGATCGTTGAATTATTCGAGCATTCTGCGCGAATTCAAGAGATCAGTCACTTGGAAATTCATGAGATCACCGATGTGCTCAGAATAATTCTTGGCCACGTACGGTTCATAGACGACGGTCTTATATCGACCGGTAGTTGGGTAGAAGCGATGCGGCTATGTTCCGGTGTAGATATGGATGACCTTCCCTTTGTTGCTCTCGCCCTAGAACTTGACTGTCCGCTATGGACGCGTGACCTTCGACTAAAACGGCACCTGAACAAGAACGGCTTCTCGTCGTTCTTTGATCCTGCAGCTTCGATATGAATGTGACAGTATCCACTTCTAGATTGTCGCGTCTGACAGAGGAATATCTTCATCTTGAGAAAAAACTACTGCTCGGCGGTGGTCCGGAGAAGATCGAGAAGATTCACAAGCAAGGAAAGCTGACGGCGCGTGAGCGGATCGGGCTGCTGCTGGATGAGGGGTCGTATTCGCAGGAGATCGGGTTGCTGGTTGCTTATGACGAATATAACGGCCAGGCTCCGGCGGCGGCGGTGGTTACGGTGGTCGGGAAGGTAATGGGCCGCGAGTGTGTTGTGGTGGCGAACGACGCGACGATCAAGGCGGGAGCGTGGTACCCGGAGACGATCAAGAAGATCCTGCGAGCCCAGGAGATCGCGATGCGGAATCGCGTGCCGATCGTTTATCTGGTTGATTCGGCGGGCGTGAATTTACCGTATCAGGGCGGCGTTTTTCCGGGACAATACGGAGCGGCCCGCATCTTCTATTACAACTCGATAATGCGCCGATATCTGAAGGTTCCGCAGATATCGGCGGTGATGGGAATGTGCGTCGCGGGCGGAGCGTATCTTCCGGCACTCAGCGACGTGATCTTGATGGTCGAGGGAACATCGTTCATGGGACTCGGCGGAGCCAACCTCGTGAAAGGTGCGACCGGCCAAACGATCGACAACGAGACTCTCGGCGGAGCAATGACGCATAACGCGATCTCAGGCGTCGCTCATTATCGCACAAAGGATGAGCAGGAATGTCTTGAGAAGATCCGCGACCTGGTTTCGGAACTACCGCTGCCCGAGGCGACAAAGGTTTCAGTTCAGGACAGCCAC
This sequence comes from Pyrinomonadaceae bacterium, assembly GCA_036758705.1. Classification (GTDB taxonomy): domain Bacteria; phylum Acidobacteriota; class Blastocatellia; order Pyrinomonadales; family Pyrinomonadaceae; genus OLB17. Next base: position 2,292 of record DAIOWA010000528.1, read on the forward strand.
CAGCCCTCAGCTTCCAGCGACCAGCTTTACGAGATCCTGCCTGAGGATCATCGAGCTCCGTACGATATGCACGCCGTACTCGATACCTTCCTGGATAAAGGCGGTATTGATGAATTTCAGGCGGATTTCGCTAAGGAAATGATCTGCGGAACGGCTCGGATCGGCGGGATACTCGTCGGCGTGATCGCGAACAGCCGCGGAATGTCAAAAGGGAAGCCGGGCACGCCGCCGAGATTTGGCGGGATCGTTTATACCGAATCGGCTGAAAAAACTGCTTACTTTATCGAGAATTGCGAGCGGCACTCGACGCCGCTGTTGTTTGTCCAGGACGTGTCGGGATTTATGGTCGGAGCGGAGGCCGAACACAGCGGCATTATCCGAGCGGGAGCTCGTTTTGTCGAAGCAATGGCGACCGCGACAGTTCCGAAGATCGTGCTGACGATCAATCACGCAAGTGGAGCCGGTTACTACGCGATGGCCGGGCAGGGCTTCGATCCGGATTTTATCTTCTCGCTCCCAACCGGCCGTATGGGCGTGATGGAAGGCGACA
>DAIOWA010000529.1:0-2839 GCA_036758705.1 Pyrinomonadaceae bacterium
CGTCAGTCAATTTCCGGGCCCACGCGCCATCGTGCCTGGCGATCGCTCTCGAAACCTCAAGGCGATAGTCCGGAAGCTGCACAGAGATATTTCCTCTTCCGTATTCCACACGCTCGAATCCTTTTTCTTTGAACCTTTCCGTCGCGACCTTGTAGGCTTCAGCGAAATATTCGCGGGCGCGGGGTTGATCAAACTTCCATAGGAAGTCGGCGGATTTGGTAAGGATGCGGACGCGTTTGTCGGTTTCGGCCACCGAACGGCTCTCGGCGACTTGTTGATCGACCAATGATTTCGCGAAATCGTCATTGCAGACGTGTTCGTCGATCGCGGGTTCGCTGTCCTGTGCGAACGCGGAGATCGACAAAAGCAATGCGAAAAAGAGCAGTCGTGGGGCCGTCTTAAACATAAATTGTCCTGATATGAAAGTTCGAGAGTTAGAACTTAGAGAATTATAAACGCAAATAGTTGCCTTTTGTGGCAAGAAATCTGAGATCGGCGCGTTCTGAAGGTGAGAAGGGTGTATCCACGCGAGGAGAAATTTACCAATGCCTAGATCCAGAGCCTTATTTATTGCCGTATTTGCTGTATTTTGCGGTGTTTTTGCCGTATCCAATGTCGCCGCACAGGGTGTGATCGTGCCGATCGTCTGCGACATTCGTCCGTGTCGGCCGATACCGCGTCCGATCCCGAGGCCGATCCCACTGCCGAATGTGCTGCCGGTGAAATCGATCAAGATCGACACGAAGATCGAAGGTCAGGTCGCGACGACGCACGTCGAGCAGGTGTTCCGCAACGACACGCCGTATACGCTTGAGGGGACGTACTTTTTCCCGATCCCTGAGGCGGCGTCGATCGTCGAATTTTCGATCTGGGAAAACGGCAAGAAACTCGTCGGCGAGGTGCGGACGCGTGAGGAGGCTCGGCGGATCTATGACGAGATCGTGCGGCGGCAACGCGATCCAGGCTTGCTGGAATATGCGGGCAAGGATCTGTTTCAGGCGTCGATCTTTCCGATCCCACCGAATTCGGATAAGAAGCTTGAGCTGAAATATTCGCAGGTGCTGAAGGCGGAGTCGGGGACGGTGGCTTACAAGTATCCGCTTGGGACGGGACGGAATCTTTGGCGGAATATGCCGGGCGTTGAGTCGCGGCAGGGAATACCGGCGCAGAAGTTCGGGACGGTGTCGGGGCGCGTGGAGATCATCGGGCGACAGGCTCTGCGGAACATCTACTCGCCGTCGCACAAGATCGACGTGACGACGAGCGGCGAGACGCGGTCGGTGGTGTCGTTTGAGACGAGCGATAACGACAGCGATTTCCAACTCTTCTACGGCTTGTCGAACGACGATTTCGGGATGACCTTGCTCACGCATCGCGAGCCGGGTAAAGATGGATATTTTCTGCTGATGTTGTCGCCGCGGGATGCGGTTTCCGATAGAGAGCTGGTGAATAAGGACATAGTGTTCGTGCTCGACACGAGCGGATCGATGGCGGACGAAGGGAAGATGGAAAAGGCTCGGAACGCACTGCTGTTCGGCGTGCGGACTCTGCGTGACGGCGATAAGTTCAACATCATTTCGTTCGCGGGCGAAGAGCGTTTGATGGAGCGTGGATTGATAATGGCAGATGCCGCCGGGAAGGCTCGCGGAGAGGCATTTGTTAAGAAGCTAACCCCCACGGGCGGGACGAATATCAACGATTCGCTCGTCGCATCCCTCAAGCAGTTCGACAAGTCCGACCGGCCGAAGATGCTCGTATTTATGACGGACGGCAATCCGACCGTCGGCGTGACCGATGCCGAGAAGATCGTCGCGAATCTGAAGGCGGCGAAGGTCTCAGGTGTCGATGTGCGGATGTTCCCGTTCGGTTTCGGATACGATGTGAACACAGCTCTGCTCGATCGGATCGGGACGGAGAACTCAGGCATTTCGGACTACGTTCAGCCGAAGGAAGATCTCGAAGTGAAGGTGTCGAATTTCTTTGCACGCGTGTCGTCGCCGGTGCTGTCCGACATTGAACTCGACCTCGGCAGTGTAGATGCGGAGTTTATGTATCCGCGAAAGGTGACGGACCTATTTAAAGGAATGCAGATCGCGATGATCGGGCGGTATAAGAACGCGAGCGACTTGAAGAACATCGCGATATCGGTGCGAGGCAAGACGGGCAGGGAAGCGAGGACGTTCCGATTCGACGGGCTTGATTTTCCGGAGCGGACGGACGATAACGAATTTCTGCCGCGGCTGTGGGCGAGCCGTCGGGTCGGCTGGTTGATCGAAGAGATCCGTCGCAACGGCGAGACGAAGGAACTTCGCGACGAGGTGACTGATCTTGGCACGCGGTACGGCATCGTGACGCCCTACACGTCGTATCTTGCGACTGACGGATCGGTGGCGAACGCTCCGCGCGATTCGGAACGGCAGCGTGCGATCGCGCGATCGGCTCCGGCAAAAGCTGAAGCTAGAAGCGGCATGGGCGCGGTTCAAATGAGTGTTCAGCAGAACGCGATGAAGGAGAACATTTCACTCGACAGCGTCTCCGATAAGAAAAAGGACCCGAGCGAGCGGATAATTGTCGATAACTCAGCAACGAATCAGTTCGTCGGTGCGAAGAATTTCTTTAACCAGGCGAACGTCTGGGTCGACGCGGAGTTCAAGAGTGAATCGCGTCTGCCGGAGACGAACGTGAAGTTTGGCAGCGAGGAATATTACGCTCTGCTGAACAAGGAGAAGGTGTTGGCACAGTATTTCGCACTTGGTGAAGAGGTGGTTGTGGTTTACAACAACCGCGTTTATCGCGTGACGAAGTAGACTCTTTCTTATTCTTCTTATTCTTCTTGTTC
>DAIOWA010000530.1:0-2831 GCA_036758705.1 Pyrinomonadaceae bacterium
GCATTCGCGACGAGCTGCCGATGATGTTCTTGACGCTGCCGCGATCGCGCTGGGCCCGTTTGAATGCTCTATTTTCAACGATCAGCTCTTGTTTTTCGAGCGTTTTCTTGACGATCAGCTTGAGTTCTTCTACGTCAAAGGGCTTCGTAATAAAATCATCGGCTCCGAGCTTGAACGCTTCGCGTGCCGATTCTACCGACGCGTGTGCCGTCATAAACACGACGCCAAGGTCCGGATGAGTCTCTCGAACGGCACGAAGCATTTCAATGCCATCCATATCCGGCATTCGCACGTCCGAAATGATCACGTTCGGTGCTTCCTCAAGTACTAATTCGACGGCTTCGCGGCCGTTAGCGGCGGTCCGGACATCATGTCCGTCACCTTTAAAAACAAGTTCAAGAAGTTGGCGATAACTTTGCTCGTCGTCGACGATGAGAATATTAGACATTTCAGGAAGCCGAGGCCATGCCGAGATCGGGCGGTAAAATCATTAAGCTGGAGGATAAAAAATGAGTGAGCCGGACGGTCCCGACATATCTATTGTCCCAAATATACCGCATTGAGTTCAAGCGTTATCTTCATTGTCGCTTTTTGCTACTCGCAGGAACGATTCGATCGGCGATTGGCCTTCGTCCGAGCCGTCGTCAACATCGGGGTGGGCAGATATCGGTTCGCGACGGAGTTCGATGGTGATGGTGGTGCCTTCCTCTTCGGCGGACCGTACGTTGATGGTTCCGTTGTGATCGCGAATGATCTGATAAACGATCGAGAGTCCGAGCCCGGTTCCGCCGGTCGTGGATTTCGCGAAAGGCTCAAAAAGCTGTTCGACCTGCTCGGGCGGCATACCCTTACCGGTATCGGCGATCACGATCCTTGCCCGATCGCCGACTCCGTGATCGAGTGATATCGTTAGCTCGCCGCCGTCGGGCATCGCCTGGATCGCATTTCGTGCCAGATTCCAAAAGACTTGCTGTATCTGAGTTTGGTCGGCTGAGACAAAGATCGGCTGATTCGAAAGGTTCTCCGTGATCGTGTGCGTTTCCTTTACATCCGGGCTGTGCCGCAGCAGCGTGACGGTATCGCGGATAGATTCGCGAAGGTCCAGCTCCGAAAAATTTCCGACCTTCGGTTTCGCGTAACTCAGAAAGTTCGTGATGATGCTGTTCAGGCGGTCCGACTCGCGGAGAATGATGCCCATCAGATCGGTCTGGATCGAGTTCGGCGGCATACTCGATTCAAGAACCTGGATCGCGCCGCGCATCGCTCCGAGCGGGTTGCGGATCTCGTGGGCCAATCCGGCGCCGACCCTTCCAACGGCCGCCAACCGATCCTTCCGGCGGATGCTCTGCTCCATTGAGCGGATCTCAGTCAGATCCTGGAACGTGAGAATGTAGCCGCTCGCCTCGTTCTCTTCAGAAAAAAGCCTCGCGACGCTGTAGCCGATACGAACGACGAATCCGTCGGGTGTGGTTAGATCGGACTCGTATCGCGATTGAACCTCGCTGCTTTCGAGCGACGCGTCCTGAAGGCTGATACGGATCCCGGGCATCAGATCGAAAATGGAGCTGCCTTTTACTTGAGCGGCCGTGTATCCGGTGATCTCGGACGCAGCGGCATTAAACGTGAATATCGTGCCGTCGAGGTCGGTTGTTACGAGTCCCGAGCGTATTGATTCGATGATGCGTTCGTGCAGAGCTCGGAGCGACGCGAGGCTCTTTGTCGCCTCACGCAGCTCTTCTCCCGATTTCTGTCGATCGGCGAGACGGCTCGCAAGCAGCCCGACGACAAAGAAAGCGACGGCGTGAAAGCTGAGGATCTGTACGACCTTTGCTCGGGTTTGAGGGATCCCGAACGAGTCGATGATGGTAAATCCAGTAAGGATCGCGAGTCCGCAGAATAGGCCGATGCAGAGAAAGGCCATCAGTATCGTCGAACGCGGGCGGAGAAATACGCTGGAAACTGAGATCAGGACAATATATAGCGTGATGTATGGCGACGTTAGGTCGCCGGTCCGCCAGATCAGCCATGTGATCAGCAGTGCGTCGAGGAGGAACTGAAACCGGATCTGCCATTGAAGAAGACTACCGATCCGCAGGAGAAAGAAGTAAACGACCGTCAGTCCAACGGAGATGATGAAAATGAAGAGCGTGCTCTGCGGGATGCTCTGAAGCGTGAACTCCGTAGAACCGCTGTACCAGATCCAGCTTGAGACAAGCAGCAAGAAGATCGCTACAAGCCGCCCGATAATAAGCATCAGCACCCGCTGATTCAGCGATGCGTTGGCGGGGAAATCGTTTTCGTTTAAACTGACCATCTATGCCAACCGCAAATGAAGCTGGAGAAAACAGGCCTTGGGGAAGCTATACGATTCTTGATGAGGGCCACGATTATAAGGTTAAGCGGATCGAAGTGCTGCCGGGCAAACGACTTAGTTATCAACGACATCGGCAACGGGCCGAGCATTGGTTCGTCGTTCGGGGCACTGCTAAAGTAACATTAAACGGCGACGAAATTCTAGTTCCTGCCGGAAATGCCATCGATATCGGACTTGAGGTTGCCCACCGGGTTGAGAACCCCCATAACTCCGAACCTCTCGTATTCGTTGAAACCCAGACCGGCACGTATTTCGGCGAGGATGATATCGAACGACTCGAAGACGATTTCGGGCGCGTCGAGTTGTCCTGACTCCCATCCGCCTTTTGCCCACGAATGCCCGTAAACGGCTGCAGTAAATGGCATTAAGAACCGAGCAAAAGCTTCCGCTGATACTCTTCGTCGTATTCATCACGCTTTCGACGGTCGGGTTTCTTTTCTATCAGAGCCAGGCCTCT
>DAIOWA010000531.1:0-2820 GCA_036758705.1 Pyrinomonadaceae bacterium
TTCTCATCGCCTTACATAATGCAGAATGGCAAGACGCGTGCCGCATCGGAAAGACGGCTCTTTAGCGAAAATCAATCTGGATTTTGCGTGAAATGACTGAACGAGGCAGGGGAATTTACGCAGTGGAAAAAGCGAGCTACAGCCACGTTCGGCGTGGCTGTAGCTCGCTCCTCGGCCTTCAATCTGCTTCTACTTACACTCCGGCGTGTCGGCGGGGAGAAATTCGTCCGGAGGCCGGCGTTGAACGAACTTTCTAATAAGACGTGAAGATCTTCGAGTTGCCTTGACGGTCAAAGCTCAGCACGTCGTAACCGGACGGTTTTTCACCTTCCGGCTGCATTCCCGGCGATTTCGGCGGCATTCCGGGCGCGGCGAGACCGGCGACATCTGCCGGGCGGGTTCCGAGGAGTTTCTTCACGTCATCGGCGGGAACGTGACCTTCGATCACATAGCCGCCGATGATCGCCGTGTGGCACGACTGCATTTTGTCCGGGACGTTATACTGCTTTCGAATTTGGGTCATATTTTCGACCGGCTTTGAAGTTACCTGAAAACCCGCTTTCGTCAGATGCTCCTCCCACTTGGAGCAGCAGCCGCAAGTCGGGGATTTATAAACCGTAACCGCTGTAGATTTATCGCCGATGATCTCTGCCGGATCGGCTTGAGCCGCCTGTTGGCTGGTTCTTGACCGTTCAACTTCGGCTTTGTCCGGGCTCGCGGAAACTTTATCGGTGCCTTGCCGAGCGCATCCGGCAAATAAGAATACTGCTGTAATCAAGATTGTTGATGCGTAAACGTAGAATTTCATATTATCTCTTCTCCTGTTAATAACTATGTTAACAATCTGTTTTTTTCGGCGACTCCTTCACGTCGCCGAGAGCTTCGACGGGTCGGAAATTCACTGGGTTATGATTATGACGATTAGTTTGATCGAGAACCCGCGCAAGCGTTGTGAGCAAGGCAGCCGCGGTGAAGGGCTTTGATAAGCACGCCTTGACCGCCGGAGATTGAGTATGATCCGCGTCGTTCGTTTCCAGCAGCCCGCTCGCGCTGATGACCGCCACGCGAGGGTTGAGCACGACGAGCGATCGAACCAATTCGGCGCCGTCCATAACCGGCATCATCATGTCAGTTATTACGGCCGCGATTTTATCCTTCTGCTTTTTATAAACGGTGAGAGCTTCGGCGCCGTCCGCGGCGGTTAACACCCGGTAATTGAATTTTTCGAGAGTCATCTTCGTGATCGCTCTGATCGGCTCCTCGTCGTCAACCACGAGGATCCGCTCACCGCTACCTTTGGGAAGCTCAACTTTAACAGTCTCGTCCGTTGTAGACTCTTGCGTTTTGATCGCGGGAAGGTAAATGTCGAACCGCGTGCCCCGACCCGGTTCGCTATAAACATTTATAAAGCCGTCGTGACTTTTGATTATCCCAGCCGCCGTCGAGAGTCCGAGCCCTGTACCTTTTCCAATCTCTTTAGTGGTAAAGAACGGTTCAAAGATCCTATCGAGATTATCTGCGGAAATACCTGCACCAGTGTCACCAACGGTGATCGCCACGAACCTTCCGGGACGACCTTTCGGGCTCATCGAAACGTAATCTTCGTCTATAAGGACGTTTTCGGCTTTGATCGTGAGCGTTCCGCCATTAGCCATCGCATCTCTGCCATTGACACACAGGTTCATCAGGACCTGATGGATCTGTGTTGGGTCGGCGGCGACTGTCCAGAGATTATCGGGAATAAAAAATCTGATACCGATCGATTTGGGCAGCGTATTGCGCAAGATCCTGATAACTTCTTTTACCAAGTGGCGCGGTTGAAGCGGCAACTTGTCGGTTTCAGTCCCGCGGGCGAAGGTGAGAAGCTGTTTGATAAGGGAGGCGCCGCGCTCGGCGTTCTCAAGCAGTGCCGAGAGCCACCGATGGGTCTCCTCGTCCTGGTGTTTACGCTGGAGAACCTGTACGGACAACATCATCGGAGACAGAACATTATTAAGATCATGAGCGATGCCCCCCGCGAGCGTTCCGATCGACTCCATCCGCTGTGAACGCAGAAACTGCGCTTCCAGTTGTTTTTTTTCCGTGATGTCGGTGTTGACAACGAGAAATGATTGCGGCTCGCCCTGTTCATCGCGCACCAAAGTCCAGCGGCTCTCGACCAGGAGCGGTTTTCCGCTCTTAGTTTGCTGGCGAAACTCGCCGCTCCAATGCCCGTCCGCCGCGGTGATTCGGCTGGCATCTTCAAGCTGTGCTAAAGAACCGCCGAACAAATCTTCATCGATGTCTTCCAACAAAGCCTCGTCCGACGTCCAGCCGTAAAGGTTTTCCGCGCTTTTGTTCCAAAACAAAATCGCACCCGCGATGCTCCGCACGAGTATCGCGTCCTGCGCGACGTCCAGCAACGCGGCTTGCTCTCGGATCCTTTCTTCAGCTCGCTTGCGCTCTGTAATGTCGTAACGGATGGCAACGTATTGATAAGGTTTTCCGCGTTCGTCTAGAAACGGAACGATTGTCGTGTCCACCCAGTAGATTGAGCCGTCTTTGGCCCGGTTGCGAAGCTCCCCGTGCCACGTTCCGCCGTTGGCTATCCTCGTCCAGATACTGCGGATGAATTCTTTCGAGTGATAACTCGAATTGATGATGCGGTGATCCTGCCCGAGCAATTCCCCACGGCTATATTTCGAGATCTCGCAGAATTTGTCGTTGACGTACGAAATCCTCCCCGTCTGATCGGTGACAGCCACGATGGCCGATTCGTCCAGGGCGAATTTCAGATCGGCAAGCTCTTTTAGAGACCGTACCAGTTTCTCGTCCGGGACG
>DAIOWA010000532.1:0-2807 GCA_036758705.1 Pyrinomonadaceae bacterium
GTGTCGCAGGCTGCAAGGATAGCCCGGATCCCTCTTACTGAGATGCTCTATGCTCTCAATCTCGCGATCGGAGCCGACGAGGCCGAACTCTCGGCCGAGCTTCGACTTTGCGAGACGGCTGATTTCGAATACAGCGATATAAATCCTCCGATCAGACCAAAAGAAATCGCCACGGTAAAAGACGATGCTCAGAATGTGGTCTTTGTCGATCTGATGAAGCACGCCGATGATCGACGCGATCCGATGCCGGCCATAGCAAAAGGTTTGGTAAGTCTCAAGGATCCCTGCGGCGTGTTGCTTCTTCGGCACCCGTTCGATCCGATACCGCTGCGAGATATGTACGCGAGGCGCGGCTTTGAAAGCTGGGCTGAGGAACGCGAACCGGGAAATTGGTACATCTACTTCTTTCGCCCGGCGCTTCAGGCATCGGCTTCAGCCCATCCGTCCGTGCCGCAGCTCGTTTACGCGAGAGCATTCGCGGCGGCGGCTTAAGGTTGCGCAAGCTTAGTTGCTTTCGCATAGTCTTCCGGCGTATTGACATTGATGAAGAAGTTGCCGGCCCCGGGCAAGTCACGGATCTCCTCAAATTCAACATAGCGGGTAGAGAGTCTGGTCAATAGCTTCTGGAGTTTCAAGTCCCCGGTCTTGATCATCATCTCAGCGATCGGTCGGCATTTCTCAACTCGGTAGAGAGCACACAGTGGCTGAGGCCTTGAATCGGACTGGACAGGCACGACCGCGTCGACCGCATCAGAGCAAAATCTCGAGAGCCTACGAATAAGATCGCTCGTCACAAACGGGAGATCACAAGCGAGCACTGCTATCCAAGGCGTTGTCGCGTACAACAGCGCGGTATAGAGTCCGATGATGGGAGCACGCGGCCAATCATCCCCGCGAAATCGGTTGTCGAGGATTATTGTGCCGCCGAACTCTCCGCCGCCCAAGCAGTTGTTGCCTGCGTCACCGACAAGGACAATGGGTCGGTCGCATGCAGATCTCAGTACCGAATATGCCCTCTCGGACATTCTCTGACCACCAATTTCCAATTGGGCCTTGTTCTCGCCCATGCGTGAACTCGTACCACCGACGAGTACGAATCCTGCGATCTGATGTTCCTGATCAGATTTTCGAGGCATCAAAACCCTGCGAAGAATGGAAATCCGTGTACTCCAGCTTTGGCCAACGCGGCACTGCATCACTCGGGCAATACACGAAAACGCCTCGGCATATTCGTGAGTTCCCGTCGAACATTTGCAAATAGATCTGATCGGTCTGCCTCTGAAAGGTAGGCGTCAACCAGGGAATATACTTGCGTCTCTTCTATCTCGTTATGCGAGATCAGCCGCTTACGCAGGAGATCAAATCGTTCTTTGGTTTCCGACAGCAATCCTGGGCGCGTAGCTTCTTTAATGGGATTCCCGGTAAAACGCCACTGCTTTACGAGGCTTGCTAACTCCGCCATGAAGAAATTGTGATCTTCTCGAAGCCCAGCGATCACTTCCTCAATCAAGACGTAAGAACCTGTCTTTATTATAAGTGCCGGAAAAAGATGTAGGTGTTCGGCTCTGATATGAACCGCAAGACGGGCCCAAACGCGATCGAGGTTTTCAAACACCTTCGTTCTATCACCACTATCAAGAGCAGCGAACACATCGTCGAAGATCGCGTCAATCGCTTTATGATCATCGCTAAGCTGGTCCGGATCTGACATTGCGAATAAAGGAAAAGTAATTAACCGAAAGACACAGTATTGCGAAACCGGACAATAGAACAAAACCGATCGTATAGCTGCCGGTTGCGTCCTTCACCAGTCCAAGTTCAAGCGGAGGAAAGAAGCCGCCGAGCCCGCCGAATGCTCCGACGAGGCCTGTTACGGTTCCAGTCTCCTTTGAAAAAAACTGAGGCACGAGTTTGAAAACCGCACCGTTTCCAAGCCCCAAAGCTGCCGCACAGCCCAAGGCACCAACGGTAAACAGGCCGATCGTTGTAAAACTCAAGAGGAGCGACAGTATTGCGATGGCCGCAAACACGAGCATAAGGACCCTTGCACCGCCAACTTTGTCGGCCAGGATGCCGCCAACGGGGCGCATCAGCGTTGCAAGTATCACGAAACCCGCGGTACGGGCACCTGCATCGGTCGGTGTCAGAGCAAAGATTTCGCGAAGAAATGTTGGCATATACAAAGCCAGCGCAACGAATCCCCCGAACGTCAGAAAGTAAAATAACGACAGAACCCACGCAGTCTTTGATGTTCTGAGGACGCTTAGACTCTCGCCGAGCGATTTCGGACGTGCCGTGGTCCGATCGTTCTCAGCCAATATGTAGAAAACCACGCCCCACAAAAGTGTGCCCCCGGCGAATATGAAAAAGACGATTCTCCAATCGCCAAGCTGCAGTGCAAGAACCGGTGCGAGGAACACTGCGATCGATTGGCCGATGTTGCCCATCCCATAAACACCGAGAGCCGTCCCTTGCTTTTCGGGTGGAAACCATCGAGATGTAAACCCGACACCGACGGGAAACGTGGTACCGGCCACACCGAGGAATAGCCCGAATATGACGAGTTGTGTAAAACTCGTCGAGAATCCGATTGCGATCGCAGGCACCGCAGCGAACACAAGCAACGCGGCGAACACGTTGCGTCCGCCGTATTTATCCGCAAGGATACCAGCGAACAGCCGTCCGATTGATCCCAGAAGGACAGGAACGGCGATCAGCAAGCTTCGTTCGGTTGCCGAGAGTTCGTAAAGGCTGCTGAATGTCGGAGCGAGGGCTGCGATGAGCCCCCATACTGCAAACGAAACTGC
>DAIOWA010000533.1:0-2805 GCA_036758705.1 Pyrinomonadaceae bacterium
GTCCCAAGTTATCGGTGGAGTTCTGAAGGAACTGGGGGATGATGAGAAGGTTCATATACGCGGGGGAGAATTGTTCTTCAGCAATCCGAGAAGCGGGGGAGCATCCTAACCATGGCCGCCGAATACTCCGCACAAGAACTAGCCGCGCTCCGAGCGGTGTGTCCTGGAGTGATGTCGGCAGAGGAAGCTGGGGCAGTTATTTTTGTACTGCCCCAACTCAACCTACCGCCGGGATGCACCCCAGCTAGAGTCGATGCTCTCCTCTACCCGTCAGAACGAGATGGCTACCCTTCACGACTTTACTTTGCCCAGCAAGTTGCATCGTCACAAGAAAGAAACTGGAACGGCATTTGGCATGTCCTCGAAAGGGACTGGCACGCGTTCTCTTGGACCGTCAAGGCCCAAAACCTGAGCCTTGTACAGCTCCTGTTGGAACATTTGGAGGGCTTGAAATGAATGTGACCGTAAAGTTGCTCGCATCACTTCGCGATCATGTAATTAGCGACTTGATCCGACCTCACCCATTCGCATACGAACGCATTGGGTTTATCTCCGCCATTGTCGGAAATCGAACCGGGAAGAATCCACAGGTCTTTCTTGCGGACTATTTGCCGGTACCAGACGATCGATACATCGAAGACTCAAAGGTGGGAGCCCGCATTGACTCGGCCGCGATTCGTATGGCGATGCAGTATGTTCTCGACAACCCCGGTAAGGGAGTGTTTCACGTACATCTGCACGACTGGAACGGCCAGCCCGGTTTCAGCGCAACGGATCGACGAGAGATACCGCCGATTGTTGAGAGTTGTCGTAACGTGGCGGCTAACGAGGCGCACGGAATGCTCGTATTCAGTAGAGACAAGGCCGACTGCACGGTTTGGTGGCCAGGAAGTCTGCCGGTTCCCGCGAATCGTATAAGTGTTATCGGGCATCCATTGAGATTTTTGGAGAAGTAATCATGAAAGAAGAACAGTATGATCGCCAGTCGTTTCTCGGCGCCGATGCGCAGGATATTTTCAGCAATGCTCGAATCGGAATTCTCGGGCTTAGCGGTGGAGGTTCTCACGTTGCTCAGCAAGCCGCGCATATTGGGTTCAAGAATTTTGCATTGTTCGATCCTCAGACGATTAGTAGGTCCAACCTAAACCGGCTCGTGGGGGCGACGGAAGATGATGTCTTGGCGGAACGGCCGAAGATCAACATTGCCGAGCGTGTAATCAAAGGAGTGCAACCGGACGCATTAGTAGAGAAGCGGATGGCCCGTTGGCAGGAAGAGCCAGACTTATTTCGTTCTTGCGATATTCTTGTTGGCTGTCTGGATAGTTACCTTCTCCGTCATGAGATGGAGGTTTCCGCTCGTCGCTACATGATCCCGGCAATCGATATCGGAATGGACGTTTACGAGTTTGAGGAGGGGAAATATTCGATCAGCGGTCAGATAATCCTCTCGATGCCCGGACAGCCGTGTATGACTTGCCTTGGGTTTCTCACCGATGCCAAGCTTGCACTTGAAGCTGGGAAGTACGGTGCTGCGGGCTCAACTCCTCAAGTCGTTTGGTCGAACGGCGTGCTCGCGTCGACGGCCGTCGGTCTTGCGGTCGAGTTGCTGACAAACTGGACCGATTCGGAGCTGCCTCCATTGTATTTGACCTACGATGGAAGAAGGGGATTGGTCCAACAGCATCCCGTATTGTCTTTGCCGCAGCGGCCTTGTCCCCATTTTCCCATCGACAAGGTTGGCGACCCCACTCTGCGAGCCTTATAGCCACGTCGCCGATACTTGTGCCGAAGATCTTCGTACGGTCTTTCTAGCAGTCGAGGTTAACCGTGGACTACCCCCTTTAAGAGTTCGATTCGTCGTCGAAGCCATCGTGGGATGGATAGCTACCATAGCGTCCGTCTTCGCGACATGGGTAGCCAATATTCTTGCTAGCATCAAGATTTCGGGGCCAAAGGCCAACATCCATATCGTCCCAATCCCCGTCGTAATCCGGGTTATTTCGGTCATAGACGCCGCCTTGATCGTGCCCGTGCGCCTGATGAAACTCGAATTCGTTAGGCGAGATGAGTTGTTTACATCTTTGACATTTTATCGGTTTCGTCACACCGTTCTCTCCTTACCATAAAAATTTGGGGGAAACTGTTCGTTCGTTAGAATCCGCAATTTCGTCGCAGGACTCTAGATAAACCGAAGTGGCTCCGCGAGAACGAGCATATTGCCGCACCTTCTGATAAGCCACGGGCCGTGTTTCGGCAGATACGTAGAACTCATCTCGTGTCGTGTATACACGGAAAAGTTTTAAGCCAGTACGCAGATTTGCTGTCGCTGCCTCTTGAAAAGCTTCAATGCATGCGTCCAACGCATCCCGAACGTCGCGAGCCAAAAGGCCTGAGTCCCTAAGGTTTGTTAATTTTTCAATCTGCTCATCCGTCATACAGAAGATTCAAAAGCTAATTCTTTAGAATCGGGATAGCCATATTAGAAGATTCAGGTTCATCGAATCAAGCGACTTCTTATCTCGCGGTACTAACTTGCGCCAGCTGCGATCGTAGCCATCTCACTCTTGACACACACATCCATCACTGGTAGTATTCCGAGTCCCAGACATTCTAAAAATTACTTAAGGCCGATGGCGGAGAGCTGCCGCGGCCAAGGGAGGAGTATTGCCATGCTAGTAGATGTTGAAAAACCAAACATACAGTTAACGTACGAGCAGATAGCTCATCTGCACACGAAAGACTTTGAACGAGGGATCTGCCAAAACGATTTTGTGCGGAAATACAGCGGGCGGCATAACATTATCC
>DAIOWA010000534.1:0-2798 GCA_036758705.1 Pyrinomonadaceae bacterium
ACATGGCATCGAGAGCACCGGTCTGTTCGCCGACGCCGATCATCTGTCCCACCATATGCGGAAATACCTTGGTCTGCTTTAGCGGATCGACAAAGTTTTCACCGCGTTCGACGCCGGCACGAACCTTGAGGATCGCGTCTTCGATGATGACGTTACCGGCAGTTTTCGCCGTGATGTCGAGCGACTGCAGGATCGGTACGCCTGACGAAAGCAGCGTCGAGAGGATGCGCGAGAATCGTGCGACTCCGATCTTGCGAAGTATGCTTCCAAAGATCGGAAGCTTGAGCAGAAGACTATCTATCTGCCAGCGGCCCTTTTCGGTCTTGTAGTAGTAGCTCGTTCCGACCGAAAGGCCGATGATGGTCGCAAGCGTCGTAAGGCCTCCCCAACCGGCGAGGAAATTACTTATACCCATCACGATACGCGTGGGCAGCGGCAGCAGTTCGCCCGGGCCAAGCAAGCCGATAAATATCTGCTCGAACTGCGGGATAACGACGACCATGATAACGGCGATCGCACCGATCGCAACGAGGATGACAGCCGCCGGATAGATCGACGCGGAGATAATGCTGCGCTTCAACTTAACGATCTTTTCGATCAACGTCGCGAGACGCTGCAGGATCAGGTCGAGGACACCGCCCGTTTCACCGGCCTCGACCATATGCGTATAAAGCGGATCGAAGACCTTCGGGTGTTTTTCAAGAGCTGCGAAGAGCGTCGCGCCTTCTTCGACGTTCTGACGAACCTGGCGAAGCACGTCCTTGAAGAACGTGTTCAACTGCTGTTCGGCGAGAATATCAAGACACTGAACGAGCGGCAGACCCGCGTCGATCATCACTGAAAACTGACGCGTAAAGACGGCGAGTTCTTTCGCCTTGACCTTCTTTCGCCGTCCCAGTTTCGGTATCGAAACGACGTTCTTTTCCGAGGCTGTCGTCATGGTGATCTGTTCACGACGCAGCAGCGACCGAAGTTCGTCCTGGCTCGCTGCCTCGCGCTCACCGGAAACAAGTTCGTTCAGGCGATTTCTACCTTTGAAAGCGTATGTTGGCATTACTGTTCTCTAGCTCCTCTATTTTCTTGACTGGAGCGGTGAGCGTCCCGCTCACCGGATCCGGGCCAGCGGGACGCTGGCCGCTCCAGTCGTCTATCTGACGGGCGGTCGTGTTCCGACGGGCCGCCCTTGTGCGTAAGGGCTTCCCGCGGGTGCTCCGGGTGCGACGGGACGCGGAGTGCCGCCGATGTAAGCCTGATTTAATCCTGAGCCGCGTTCGATCAGTTCCTTTAGCTCGTCGGCGTTCGAAGTGCGATTCATCGCTGCTTCAAGCGTTATGGTCTTCTTGTGATACAGCGACGCGAGCGCCTGGTTGAAAGTCTGCATACCGAACTTGTCCTGGCCGGTCTGCATCATCGAGTAGATCTGGTGGATCTTGTCTTCGCGGATCAGATTGCGGATAGCGGGATTCGGCACGAGTATTTCGAGTGCCATCGCTCGGCCGTCGCCCGACGCTTTCGGCAGCAACGCTTGACACATGATCCCTTCGAGCACGAGCGAAAGCTGTGTGCGAACCTGCGCCTGCTGGGCCGACGGAAAAACGTCAATGATACGGTTGATGGTCGAGTACGCCGAGTTCGTGTGAAGCGTGGCGAAGGTCAAGTGGCCGGTTTCCGCGATACGGAGTGCCATCTCGATCGTTTCAAGGTCACGCATTTCGCCGACGAGCACAACGTCAGGATCCTGACGAAGTGCAGTGCGAAGAGCGGAACCGAACGAATGCGTGTCCGCGGCAACTTCACGTTGGTTAACAACGCAGTTCTTGTGGTTGTGAAGAAACTCGATCGGGTCTTCGATGGAAAGGATATGGTCGTGACGCTCGATGTTGATCTTGTCGATCATCGCCGCAAGCGTGGTTGATTTACCCGAACCGGTTGGGCCGGTCACGAGCACCAGGCCGCGCGGCTTTTTGCACATATCCTGAACGACCGGCGGCAGGCCGAGCGCTTCGAACGATTTGATCTCGTAAGGGATCGCACGAAACACGGCACCAACCGCTCCCTTCTGGTTGAAAAGATTGGCACGGAAGCGGGACATTCCCTTCAACCCGAATGAAAAGTCGAGCTCGAGATTTTCCTCGAACCGGTGCTTTTGCGCGTCGGTCAAAACGGAATACGCGAGGCGTTTTGTATCCGCCGGCGTCAGAGGCGCAAAGTCGGACAGCGGGCTGAGATGTCCGTGAACGCGTATCTGCGGCGACGAGTTGGTCGTAAGGTGGAGGTCTGAACCGCCGGCGTCTGTCATTCGCTTGAGAAGCTCTGGCAGCGTTATCTGCGATTCAACTGAGGTTTGGTTATCGAAGCTCATGATGGTGGTTGGTGGAACGCGGACGCCTCGTCCGCGTCTAGGGGCTTAGCGTACCGCGATATTTTTGTGCAGGGTAAAGTCGCGGACGAAGCCATCCGCGTTTCATGGACTATTCTTCGCGTGTGGCTGCTCTCTGAACACCGCCTCTCGGCTGAAGTGAGTTGAGAACCTTTTCCGATTCCTCGGCGATCCGGTCTGCCGAATCGACGTTGGTATTGGTCGCGAGGCTGTAGATGCGTCCGTCTACTTCGGTGAAGTAGAACATCCGCGAGTTAAGGCGTCCGCCGGCACCCTGCGATTGGGCGACGACGACGTAAACTTTCTTGCTGCCGACTTCTTTCTGGTAATCGTTCACGACCCAACCGTTCTCACGGATCATTCGATTGATCACCTCACGCCGGAGAGCGCTTGTCGGAACTCCGCCGACCGCACGATT
>DAIOWA010000535.1:0-2787 GCA_036758705.1 Pyrinomonadaceae bacterium
TCCCGTAGTCGTCGGCAACTCGGGCGGATAGGTTTCTTTCGTGTCGGGAACATCGGCGTTGTCGTAAACCGGTGTCGTCCAGAGTGCCGAGGCACCGAGCGACTTAATATACGGGAGCTTGTCGATGACGCCTTGCAGGTCGCCGCCGTGATAATGGCGGCCTTTCTTGCGGTCGTATAGTCCCTTCGACTTCGCCGGATCGTTGTTCGTCGGGTCGCCGTCGGCAAAGCGGTCGGTGAAGACGAAGTAGATCACGTCGTCCGGCCGGAATCCGTTGTAGTTACCCAGCCGCGGTTGAGGGGCAAATATCTCGAACGGAAAATTAACACTGCCCGCTGGAGTCACGATCCGCAGGTCATATTTCCCAACCTTCACGGTCTCAGCGATGCGCAGATCTGCGAAAAGGTAGTGGCCGTTAGCGCTTGATTCGAAGTTAGCCGCTGTAATACCCGGCGTTGTCGATTCTATCCGCGCGCCATTCAACCCTTTGCCACGAATCAAAACGCGGACCGGATTGATCGTGCTCTGCGTCCACCAACTCGGCGGATCGGCCTTTTCAAACGTTGGTGCCTGGGCGAAAGCAGAACCCCCAAGACACGCGAAGGCCAGGATCAAGATTGCCTTAACCGCGGATGAACGCGGATCAACGCGGATCTGAAAAAGGATGCGATTCATAAGAGATTTCATATCTGCGTTCATTTGCGTTTATCTGCGGCCGAAACTATCCCGCATCGCGCCCGTAGGTTTCAGTCAACTCCCGCAATTGCTCGATCATCTCCGGCGTTATCGATCCGTCCGTGTATCGCCAAAACCAATTCCCGGCCGTCGAGGCCGGGAGATTCATCCTGCCCTCGGTGCCGATGCCGAGAACATCCTGCAGCGGTGCGATCGCCGTGTGTGCGACGGACGACCAAACAGTTCGAATGAAGTCCCAGTGGATCTTGCTGCCGTCGGTGCACATATACTTGAGACAATATTCGTGCTCTCGACTGATCTCCGCAGCGTCCCGTGTCGAGCCGGCACCGGCCTGCGAGAACCACCAGCCTACCGTCGTATCGTTGTCATGCGTTCCGGTATACGCTACACAATTCGTGATGTAGTTATGCGGCAGATCGTGGTTTTTTGCATCCCCGCCGAAAGCAAACTGCAAGATCCGCATTCCCGGAAATCCAAATCCATCACGAAGCTCTTCGACGTCCGGAGTGATCACACCGAGGTCTTCGGCGATAACCGGAAGCTCGCCGAAGGTTTGCTTCAGCGCGTGAAACAACTCCATTCCGGGCACGTCGACCCACCGGCCATTCTCCGCCGTCTCATCAGTTCCGGGAACCTCCCAGGATGCCGCAAACCCCCGAAAATGATCGACTCTCACGACGTCCACAGTTCGAAGCGTCGCCGCCATCCGCGCGATCCACCAACTGAAGCCGTCCTTTCGCATTGCGTCCCAGTCATAGATGGGGTTTCCCCAAAGCTGTCCGGTCTTCGAAAAATAATCGGGCGGCACTCCGGCTATCACCTTTGGCGAGCCGTCGGCATTCAACTTGAATTTGTTTTGATTGCACCAGACGTCCGCCGAGTCGAGTGCGACAAAGATAGGAATATCGCCAACGATCTTAACCCCCTTCTGATTCGCGTAGGCTTTCAGGTCCTTCCACTGTTCAAAAAAAATGAACTGATAGAATTTTTCAGCCTGGACCTTCTCATAAAGCCGCTCGGAGTCAACGCCAAGTTCTTCCCTGTCGCGCAGCTTCAAACCATCTCGCCACTCGTACCACGGCCTTTGCCCCTGTTCCGCTTTGATCGCCCTATAAAGTGCGTAGTCTTCGAGCCACCAACCGTTCTCCTGGTTAAATTTTTCGAAGCGTCCGCGAAGATCGACGCTCGTGGTCTGATGGAATGCCCGGTAAGCCTCGGGCAGTATTCGGTTCTTCCATTCGGACACACTGCCGAAATCGACCTTGTGGTCCGGAAACTCCGGCTTGTCTTTGAGAAGTTTCGGGTCAAGAAGTTCATCCTCGACCAACACTTCCGGCGAGATCAGCAGCGTGTTGCCGGCAAACGCCGAAAAACATTGATACGGCGAATCTCCGTATCCAGTCGGCCCAAGCGGAAGGATCTGCCAATAGGTTTGCTTCGCTTCAACGAGCAGATCGACGAACTCGTACGCGCTCGGCCCGAGATCACCGATGCCGAACTCGCCCGGCAGCGATGTCGGATGTAGGAGAATCCCTGATGCTCGTGGAAAGTTCATATGGAACGCCGGCACCTTGCCGGCACGATTGCGTCTCGCTCAAAAACGGACGGTAGATCAGTGCAGCATATCCCCAAACGCCGACGCACTCCTGGGCTTTAGCGTGATGGTTATCTTAGGAACGCCCTTTACGAGCGGGTTAACATAACTGACGGACTTTTCAACATTGCTTGGGTTAAACGCAAACACATTAAGCCTCGGGAGGGTGCCTTCGGCCGTAACCCTCGCAAAAACGTACGCTTCGTCGTCGTAATACAGATCCTGTGTTCGCCCCTCTCTGACCGCGAGCCGTGAACGCCGTATCTTGATCCACTCTCGGGTCCATTCGAACATCTTCTGCTCATCCGCAGTGCGGCCGGTTTTTGTGAACGCGTCGCGTGCATCTCCGGAGAAGCCGCCCGGAAAATCTTTCCGGTTATCCGGATCGTGTCCACCGGCCATCCCGAGTTCATCGCCGTAGTAGATCTGCGGAATACCGCGGGACGAAAGCGCGAACGCCAGATGCATCATCGCCCCTTCGCGGGTCGCCCCGGAAA
>DAIOWA010000536.1:0-2782 GCA_036758705.1 Pyrinomonadaceae bacterium
AGCCGTGCGGGTTGAATCAGATGTACTCGCTTCGATACGGCACTGTGCCGATCGTCCGGGCTGTCGGCGGATTGGATGACACGGTCCAAAACTGGGATGCGGTGACGCAGACTGGCAATGGGTTCAAGTTTGGCCCGTATCGAGCCGACCGTTTCCTTGAGAAGATCTACGAAGCGTTGTTCGCCTACGCCGATAAAGAGATTTGGCGAAAGATCCAGCGCAATGGGATGTCGGTTGACAACTCCTGGGAAAATGCCGCCCGGAAATACGTTGAGCTGTACGAATGGACAAGCCGCTAAGAACTGAATTTCAACTCGATGGTGTCGAGATGCGGGCGTGGCGTGAAGACGATGTTGACGCTGCGTTGGAGATCGTCCTCGAGAATCGCGAGCATCTGCAAACGTATATGCAGTGGATGACGCCAAATTATTCGATCATCGATGCGCGTAAGTTCATTGCAGAGGGGATCAAGAATCGACTCGATAAGCTCAACCTTGGTCTTGCTGTTGTACGTGACGGCAAACTGATCGGCTCGACCGGCTTCAACCGGTTCGATTGGAAAGCTAGAGTCTGCGAGATCGGCTACTGGATCGACCATCTGCACGAAGGTAAAGGCATCGTCACAAAGGCGTGCAAAGCCATGATCGAGTACGCATTTGATGAGTTGGAAATGAATCGCGTCGAGATCCGTTGCTCTGCGGAAAACACTCGGAGTGCGGCTATCCCGGAGCGACTAGGATTCACGAAAGAAGGATCACTTCGGCAGGCCGAGGTGATCAATGGCCGGCCTCACGATTTCCTCATTTTCGGGCTACTCGCGGAAGACGAACGTCTTTGGTAGAATAACTCGTAATCCTCAACGAATTTACGGCCATCAGGTCAGGACTGACGATTACACTCAACAGTTTATGATCATTGTGATTATCGGCGCCCAGTGGGGCGACGAGGGAAAGGGTAAAGTTGTCGATCTTTTGGCTGACCGTTTCGATATTGTTTCGCGATATCAGGGCGGTCACAACGCCGGACACAGTGTCTACGTTGGCGACAAGGCGTTCGTACTCCGTTTGCTGCCGTCAGGGATAATTCACCCGGACAAAACCTGTGTTCTCGGTAACGGCATGGTGATCGACCCGAAGGCGTTTTTCGAGGAGGTCGACCAGATCGCGCAACAGGGGATCGAGGTCACGCCGGAGCGGCTTAAGGTTTCGTCGCGTGCTCACCTGATCATGCCCTACCACCGAGCATTGGATCACACGTCCGAAGAACGGCTCGGCAATGAGAAGATCGGGACGACGCTTCGCGGCATCGGGCCGGCGTACGAGGACAAGGCCGGACGCCGCGGCATTCGTGTCGCCGACGCACTGTCACCGGATATTCTGAAACTCCGAGTCGAACGTAATCTTGAGGAGGCCAATCGCATCATCGCTCTGTTTGGCAACCAGCCGCTTAGGGCTGACGAGATACTGGAAGAGGTCACACCGCTGATCGAGAGGTTGCGGCCGTTTGTGTGCGAAACGTCGCATTTTCTCTCCGAAGCAAAAAAATCCAACAAGAAGATCCTGCTCGAAGGCGCTCAGGCTACGCTGCTGGACGTTGACCACGGGACTTATCCTTACGTAACGTCGTCGAATCCAACGGCCGGCGGAGCGTCGGTTGGAGCGGGAATACCGCCGCATCACATCACCGGTGTTCTCGGCATCGTTCGCACCTACGCGACGCGCGTCGGGGAAGGTCCGTTCCCGACGGAGATGTTGGACGACGAAGAATCGATGGCGAACCTGATTCGCGAGCGCGGTAATGAGTACGGCTCGGTCACGCGTCGTCCGAGGCGGTGTGGCTGGTTCGATGCCGTCGCAACTCGTTACGCAGCGGAACTCAACGGATTCGATTCGATCGCACTCACCAAGCTCGACGTGCTCGACGCCCTCGAAGAGATCAAAGTTTGTGTCGGATACGAGATCGACGGCGAACGCGTCGATACGTTCCCAGCGGTTTCGCACGACCTGCGTCAGATCAAGCCCGTGTATGAAACGCTGCCGGGATGGAATAGCGATACGGTCGGCGTCACCGAGTTTGGTAAGCTGCCCGAACTCGCACAAAAGTATGTCCGTTTCTTGTCGGATCAGATCGGTGTCGAGATCGGGTTGATATCGACCGGGCCGGAACGCGATCAGACCGTGATCCTAAAAGACTCGGTGATGGAAGGCTGGTTTACGGAATAGGCCAACCATATGTCGGAAGTAGTGATCGTTGAATTTCAAGATCATCTAGCCCAAGATTTCGGGCGACTCAATTATGAGTGGATCGAGAAATCTTATGGCGTTGAAGAACACGATCATGAGATCCTGGATCATCCGCTGAAAAGCGTGATCGAGCCGGGCGGTCAGATATTCTTCGCGATCAAGGACGGAGTTGCGATCGGGACGGTCGCGATGATTCCGTGCGGTGATGGATCGTTCGAATTGGCCAAGATGGCCGTCGCTCCGGAGGCGCGCGGTCATGGTGTCGGCGACAAGTTGATGGAAGCCTGCGTCGAGTTCGCGCGATCGAGCAGAGCGGTAAGCATCATCCTGGAATCGAATACGAAACAGGAGGCCGCGATCCACCTATACCGGAAGTTTGGATTCGTCGAGATCCCGCTGGATCCAAACTCGCATTTCGTACGAGCCAATATCCGAATGGAACTTGCGATATCGAATCCTAATCAGTAGAATACTCAATTCGGCACGGCTCAGGCCGGGTCGCGTGGTCCGATAGCTCAGTCGGTAGAGCAAATGGCTTT
>DAIOWA010000537.1:0-2776 GCA_036758705.1 Pyrinomonadaceae bacterium
CCTGGACGAGATATCGACCGATCTCCTGATCATAATCTTCGATGAAGACCGCACGGCTCTGCCAATTGGAATCGTGATTAATACTGACAAGCTGCTGCAGGATCTGTTTCGCGGTCCAGTCCTGCGGATGGGCTTTACCGGCGAACACGAACTGAACGGGCCGCGCCGGATCATCAACCAGTTTCAACAGTCGCTCAAGGTCGGACGTGATCAGATCCCAGCGTTTGTATGACGCAACGCGTCGAGCGAAACCGATAGTCAGCACATCGGGTGAGCAGATGTTTCGCGTGTCGCGGTGCTCGTGGATCGTATTTGCATCGCCGGTTTCCTTTACCCGGGTCTTCTCTCGAATAAATGCGACCAACAGATGTTTGAGATTGTTGTGAACACGCCAGAATTCGTCGTTCGGGATCAGATCGATCGCGGTTGCCCAGGCGTTCTTGTCGGATATGAGTGCGGGCCAGTCCTTGCCGAGACGTTCTTCGTAGAGCGACTGAAATGCGGGAGCGATCCAGGTCGGGGGATGCACGCCGTTGGTAACGAATGTGATCGGGACGTCGTTAACCTCGATGTTCTCTGAGAACATGTCGATCCAGAGTCCGCGCGAAACCTCGCCGTGTTTTTCGCTTACACCGTTAGCTGTCCGCGACATTCTGAGCGCGAACGGTGTCATTCCGAACCGTTCATTTTCATCGCCCGGATCGATCCTCCCCAGGCCGAGAAACTGTCCGGGTGAAAGTTTAAGCTCTTCAATGTATTGCGGGCTAAAACAGGGAAGGAGTTCGCTTGTTGGGAACGCATCGTTGCCCGCCGCAACCGGCGTGTGGGTCGTAAAGACGCACCGTTCCTTGATCACGTCCTGAGCCTGTTCGAACGTAGCATCCGGGTTAGCCTCAAGATATTTGTGGACAAGTTCGAACGTGAGAAAGGCTGAGTGTCCCTCGTTTAGATGGAACACGTGTGGGTCAACGCCCACCTTCCGCAGAAGGCGAACGCCGCCGATCCCTAGGACCTTCTCCTGAACGATCCTTGTTTCCGTATTTCCACCATACAAGTGGCCGGTAATCATGCGGTCTACTTCTTCATTTTCATTGACGTTGGTGTCGAGTAGATACAGTTTCACCCGGCCCACCTGAACGAGCCAGGCCTGGCATCTTACCTCGCGTCCACGAATATGAACCGACACGGTCAGCCGTTCGCCGGACGGTTCGTATACGGGTTCGACCGCGAGTCCGGCGGTGAAGATGTTTGTATAACGCTCTTGCTGCCATCCGTCGTGGCCGACGCTCTGACGAAAATAGCCGTAGCGATAGAGCAACCCGACCGCGACCAGCGGGACATTCATATCGCTTGCGGATTTGAGATGATCGCCAGCGAGGATGCCGAGGCCGCCGGAGTAGATCGGGAGGGAATTATGTATACCGTACTCAGCACAAAAATATGCCGCCGGATGGGCTTTTGTGGGGCCGTTCTGCTCGTCTTTTGCGGGCTCGGCGATGTAGGCATCGAATTTCGTCGTGAAGGCGGTTAGCTGTTCGAGATAATCCGGGTCATTCGCCTTTTGCCAGAGCCGCAGTTGGCTGACATCCGTGAGAAACTTCTGCGGATTCTGCTCGCATTTATCCCACAGGGCGGGGTCTATCTCGCGGAACAGATCGACACCATCCGGCTGCCACGACCAATAGAAATTCATGGCGATCCTCTCAAGATCGCGTAAAGGAGCGGGTAGATCAAACCCAAACGGCTGAAATGAATGAAACGTAAGATCCATGCTCGAAGAAACGGCTTGCTGCATTGTGTTGTTGTGTTTGTGGCGCGGTCGCCGGAATTATTCGAGTCTAGAGC
This sequence comes from Pyrinomonadaceae bacterium, assembly GCA_036758705.1. Taxonomy (GTDB): domain Bacteria; phylum Acidobacteriota; class Blastocatellia; order Pyrinomonadales; family Pyrinomonadaceae; genus OLB17. The sequence goes on from DAIOWA010000537.1 coordinate 1,846, forward strand.
AAGGAAGAACGCGAGGCAACTAACGTTCTAAGCCGGAATGCTTGATGAAGCCTGCCGCATCGGCCGGTGAAAAGAAGACGAGACGGATCTCGATGCTGCTGTTTTGATCGATGATCTCGCGAACGGTCGCTCCGACGACCTGCGCGGCTTCGCGTTTGGGATAGCCGTAGGCACCGGTGGATATCGAAGGAAATGCGATCGTTTTGAGCTTGTTTTCGACGGCAACTTTTACCGAGTTTCGATAGCAATCGGCGAGGAGCTGTGCCTCCCTGCCATTATGTCTGCCGTAGATAGGCCCGACGGTGTGGATGACATATTTCGCCGGAAGATTTCCGCCCGTCGTGATGACGGCCTGCCCAGTCGGAAGTCCATTCGGCAGTTGCGTATCACGCAGGTGATTGCAAGCCTCGTAAATAGCGGGGCCGCCGGCTGTGTGAATAGCACCGTCGACTCCGCCGCCGCCGAGGAGCGTCCAGTTCGCGGCGTTGACGATCGCGTCGACGGCCTCTTCCGTGAGGTCACCGTGCTTTACGAGCAATCGGCCATTAAAGAATGTCTCCGCCATCGCTCTGTTGAAGTTCTCCCACCTTCATGAACCTCAAGTGTAACGCGACGACGATCCCGAATACGAGCCCGAGGCCTGACAGAATGCCCGCGATCACATAGTAATTGCTAAAGTTGCCGAGCCGGATATACGCCCAGAGTGGGGCCATCAACGCTCCGCCAACTGCGAATACGGCCGGCAGCGAGGCGAGTTGAAAGGGAAATTTAAATGTCGGCTGTTTGCGGGTCGAGAATAGGATCGTTTTCAGTCGGTCATATTCCCACGCGACGAGCCAGATGGCGGCCAGTGACATAAAAATTGTCACCACCCAGGTTCCCGCGAAGCCGACGGAGGTTGTCAGCACGGCGATGTTCAGGATGATCGGCA
>DAIOWA010000538.1:0-2774 GCA_036758705.1 Pyrinomonadaceae bacterium
TCTGATCCCGGCCGGATTCACGTATATGCTCGGACGGATGGTTCGATCGCAGGGGCACGGCTGGGCGGTGTTTGGTGCAATGTCGGTACTGTTCCTTGCAGGAGTATTCGTTACTTATTCGGCTGAAGCGGCAGGCAATCCGATGTTTCCGGCGGCGGTCGATCAGGCGGTCGTCGGTGGGAATATGGAAGGCAAGGAGACTCGATTCGGTGTCGCGAACTCGGCCCTGTTCGCGGCCGTTACTACGGGCGCTTCCTGTGGTGCCGTGAACGCGATGCACGATTCGTTCACGCCCATCGGCGGAATGGTCCCGCTGGTAAACATCCTGCTCGGCGAAGTGATCTTCGGCGGTGTCGGGGCGGGGATGTACGGGATGTTGGTGTTCGTGATCCTGACGGTGTTTCTCGCGGGATTGATGGTTGGGCGTACGCCCGAATATCTCGGGAAAAAGGTCGAGGCGTATGACGTGCAGATGGCGATGCTCTATGCGTTGATCTTTCCGCTCGTGATCCTCGTGCTTACGGCGATCTCGGCGACTTCGCCAGAGTTTGGATTGACTTCACTAAACAATCAAGGTGCTCACGGATTAACGGAGATCTTGTACGCATTCACGTCGGGAACGGGCAACAACGGCTCGGCATTCGCGGGTTTGAACGCGAACACGGCCTGGTACAACACGGCGCTCGGCGTCGCCATGCTGTTAGGACGGTTCTTAATGATCGTTCCGATGCTGGCGATCGCGGGGAATCTGGCGCGTAAGAAAAAGACTCCGGCGTCGGTCGGCACGTTTCCCGTCAACACTCCGATGTTCGCGACGCTGCTTGTGAGCGTTGTGCTTATCGTCGGAGCCTTGACGTTCTTTCCGGCGTTGAGTCTGTCGCCGATCCTTGAGCATTTTCAGATGCACGCCGGCGAGGTGTTTTAACGATATGAAGAAGGCAATTTCAATTTGGGATCCCGAGATAATTCGGCAGGCGTTGGTCGGTTCGGTCGCGAAACTTGATCCGCGGAAGATGATCAAGAATCCGGTGATGTTCGTTGTCGAGGTCGGCGCCGTGTTTTTGACGCTGAAGCTTTTACTTTCCGGGTTCAGTGCGAGCTTTGGATTTGAGTTACAGATCACTCTGTGGCTGTGGTTTACGGTGCTTTTCGCGAACTTTGCCGAGGCACTGGCTGAAGGGCGCGGAAAAGCTCAAGCGGATTCGCTTCGAAAAGCGAAAACCGAATCGACGGCAAAGCTGATCGTTTCCGGTGATGTGACGAAAACAGTCAATTCGTCTGAGCTTCGGAAGGGCGATGTCGTACTCGTTGTCGCGGGCGAGTTTATCCCGGGCGACGGTGAAGTGATCGAAGGCGTTGCGTCGGTTGATGAATCGGCGATCACGGGCGAGTCGGCGCCGGTGATTCGCGAGTCGGGCGGCGACCGGTCGGCGGTGACGGGCGGGACGAAGGTGTTGTCGGACTGGATCAAGGTCCGTATCACGTCGAATCCCGGTGAGACGTTCATCGACCGAATGATCGCGCTCGTCGAAGGTGCGGCGAGACAAAAGACACCGAACGAGATCGCTCTGAATATCCTGCTCGCGGGGTTGACGATCATCTTTCTACTTGCGGTCGTCACGCTGCAGCCGCTCGCGATTTACTCGAACGCCGGACAGACGGTATTCGTGCTTATTTCGCTTCTCGTATGTCTGATCCCGACGACGATCGGCGGGCTGCTATCGGCGATCGGGATCGCGGGAATGGACCGGCTTGTGCAGCGCAACGTACTCGCGATGTCCGGCCGGGCGGTCGAGGCGGCGGGCGATGTCAATACGCTGCTGCTCGATAAGACCGGCACGATCACGCTCGGAAATCGGCAGGCGTCGGAGTTTATTCCGCTGAAGGGAGTTGATGAGAATGCTTTGGCGGACGCGGCTCAGCTTTCGTCGCTGGCCGATGAAACCCACGAAGGACGATCGATCGTTGTGCTGGCGAAGGAGAAGTACGGACTTCGCGGACGCGAGATCCACGAGCTTGGCGATACAGCGAACTTCATCGGATTCACCGCACAGACGCGGATGTCAGGTGTCGACCTCAATGGCCGCGAGATCCGCAAAGGTGCGGTTGATGCAGTCGAGAAATATCTCTCGGGCAACGGATATGTTCCGCCCGCGGAACTGCGAGAGATAGTCGAGCGCGTCGCGAAGGCGGGCGGGACGCCGTTGGTCGTTGCGGATGGACGGAAGGCATTGGGAGTCGTCTATCTAAAGGACATCGTGAAGGGCGGGATGAAAGAACGCTTCAGCCAACTTCGATCAATGGGGATCAAGACGGTGATGATCACGGGTGATAATCCGCTTACGGCCGCGTCGATCGCGAGTGAAGCGGGTGTCGATGACTTCCTTGCCGAGGCAACGCCCGAAGATAAAATGAGTCTCATCAAACGCGAGCAGTCCGAAGGGAAGCTTGTCGCGATGACCGGTGACGGTACGAACGACGCTCCGGCACTGGCTCAAGCCGATGTTGGAGTCGCGATGAACACCGGCACGCAAGCAGCAAAAGAGGCCGGTAATATGGTCGATCTTGATAGCGATCCGACCAAGCTGATCGAGGTTGTCGAGATCGGGAAGCAGCTTCTAATGACGCGCGGAGCGTTGACGACATTCTCGATCGCGAACGACGTGGCGAAGTATTTTGCGATCATCCCGGCGATGTTCGTCACAGCTTTTCCTGTGCTCAACTCGCTAAACATCATGGGCCTCGCGACGCCGCAGTCGGCGATATTGTCGGCG
>DAIOWA010000539.1:0-2769 GCA_036758705.1 Pyrinomonadaceae bacterium
CGGCGCAAATAGGCGCGGCCTTCATAAAGTTCGGCCGCGCTCCAACGATGATCAAGATCTTTTGCATTACCGCAGTTTGGAGTTTCTGCTTTAGCTGACGTCGGTCGCAACGAGGCATTTCTCGGTAACGGGAGGGCCAGCTAAAGCTGGAACTCCGAACTTCATAATCTCACCAACTTCGCCTTGCTACCGTTTCTCACATCTTCATTCAACGCATTTCGTGTATCAACTATCAGTCCTGCAAGTTCGCAGACGCGATGATAGTCAACGGTCGAATGATCGGTACAGATGATGACGCAGTCGGAATTCTTGATCAGATCATCCGTCAACTCGGCATTGTAGAGAGGTTCGCCGTCGCCGATCGTGTAGGAGTGGTCGAATGTTACCTCAGGCACGAACGGGTCGTGATAAGTGATCTCGGCCCCGCGAGACCGAAGGAGATCGATGATCGACAGAGCCGGCGATTCGCGCATATCGTCGATGTCCTTCTTGTAGGCAACACCCAAAATGAGGATCTTCGAACCCTTGACTGACTTCTGCGTGTCGTTCAGTGCGTCGCGGACGAGGCCCGCCACATATCGCGGCATTCCGGAATTGATCTGCTCCGCTAGCGAGATGAACTGCGAATCGAACCCGTGCTGACGAGCTTTCCACGAGAGGTAGTGCGGGTCGAGCGGGATGCAGTGGCCACCGATGCCGGGGCCTGGATAGAACGGCATAAAGCCAAATGGTTTTGTTGCCGCGGCTCGGACGACTTCCCACGAATCGATGCCGAGGGCGTTGCATACCTTAGCCATCTCGTTCGCCATGCCGATATTGATGGCGCGAAACGTGTTCTCCCAAAGCTTACAAGCCTCTGCGACGCGGGCCGACGAAACACTGTGAACCGTATCGACGATCTGTGAGTAGAGAAACGATGAAACCTCGGTCGAATCTTTCGATACGCCGCCGACCACCTTCGGAATGTTGTGCGTCTGAAACTGCGGGTTACCGGGATCGACGCGCTCCGGCGAGAACGCGAGCAGGAAATCTTCGTCGAGCTTGAATCCCTTCTCCTCGAACATCGGCTGCAGGACTTCGTCAGTCGTGCCCGGATAGGTCGTCGACTCGAGGATCATCAGCTGCCCTTTCCGCATATATTTCTGGATCTCGTCGCCCGCCGAAAGGATGTAGGACATATCCGGATCCTTCGTCTTTCGCAGCGGAGTCGGGACGCAGATGATGATGACATCACACTCGGCGAGTTTGCTGAAATCAGTCGTCGCCGTCAGTACTCCGGCGTCGACACACTTCTTAACATTCTCGTCCGAAACGTCGACGATGTAGGATCGTCCCGCATTGATCTCGTCGACTTTCTTGGTGTCAACCTCAAACCCGATGCCCGTAAAGCCCTTAAGGCCAAATTCCACAATTAACGGCAGGCCAACATAGCCCAGCCCAATGACACCGATCCGCGCCTGCTTTTCGGCGATAAGTTTATGCAGTTCTTCTTTGATCATTTGTTCGAAAGTAAGTGAGGATTATATAACGAGAGAGAAATGTCGTGGTAATACGTTGCAAAACTCAACGTTAAAAGGTTGGAAAGAATCAGTCAAATGCTTGCGGCGGCTATGTTAATATGAATATACGCCGGTTCTGTCCGGTTTCTCTTTCTCTCGATCGTCCTGATCTATGTCCACCGAAATCGTATCGACAAATCCGGTCGTCGCAGCACTGATCGAAGGCAAGGCTCCGCGCCCCGCGCAGATAGCGGCGGCCCGTGGTGTTTTGCCCTTGCCTGAGGCCGATCTGATCGAGGTGCTTGTAACCTTTGCGAACTCCGAAGATCAGGAACTGTCCGAATACGCCGCTACGTCTCTCGGCAGTCAGGATGATTCTGTGCTCGCGAATGTACTTGCGTCTGATGGAGTATCACTGACCGCATTGACCTATTTCGCCGAGGCCTCAAATGTCTCTGAGAAAGCACAAGAACTGGTCGCCCAGAATCCGCAAACACCTGTGTCGTCGATCGCCGTCCTGGCCTTAGGAACGAAAAGCAGTCACGTACTCGACCTGCTGTCGATCAATCAGCAACTGCTTATCCAGGCCCCGGCTGTGCTGGAAGCGATCCTTAAAAATCCGGCGCGCACGTCGGAGGCTGAGCGGCGAGCGTCTGAGACGAAGAAGGAATTCTTTGAAAAGGAACGCGGAACCCAGCAGATCGCCAGCGAACTTCGAGCTCAAGGAAAGGACGCAGCGGCGGAGTTCATCGAGAATTCAGAATTCGGCAAGGATCTCGAGGGGATGGGGATGGACGTCGATGACGCTCTGTTCCTGGCATCCTTGATCGAGTCGCCCGATTCCGACGTGGACGATTCCTGGATGGGCCTCGAGTACATCGAGGAATATTTCGAGGAAACCGAGGCTGAGCGCCAGGCGATCGTCGACAAGATCCTTGGCGAGATGAAGTTTGAAGGCGTCGATATGCCGAGCGAACGCATCTCGATACTGAACACCATCCTCAAGATGGGAATGAAAGATCGTGTAAAACTAGCGATGAAGGGCGACCGCGAAGCCCGCAACATCCTTATTCGCGATCCGAACCGGATCGTTGCCGCTGCAGTCGTCGCGAACCCGCGGATCACCGAACAAGAGATCGAAAAGATCGCCGCAATGCGTTCCGTTCCCGAAGATATCCTGCGAAAGATCGCGTCCGATCGGCAGTGGGCCCGCAGCTATGTGATAGTTCACAACCTCGCCCGCAATCCGCGCACGCCGATCGCGAATGCG
>DAIOWA010000540.1:0-2764 GCA_036758705.1 Pyrinomonadaceae bacterium
TAAGAACCCGCATCTGGGACTTCAAAAGTAGTCGGCGAATTTTCACGTCATTCGCGGACGACTTTCACGCCAGTCGGCAAATTCCTAAACCGATTCTTAACTCAAAAAGGTACGCGGGGAGTCACGAATCGAGGAGTTATCGGTGATTCGCATTTGGCACTGCTTTTGCCATTAGGCCCGTCGAGATATATGTCCTATGAAATCAAATGAAACCACAATCGAGTTGCCGGGAGTTTCCAGAGAACAGATGGATGCCCCGACCTACCTTACCCGCGACCCGGACGACATCGTAACCATTGCCTCATTGTTCAAGGCACTATGGGTATTGTTGTTCGCGCTTGTTTTAAGCGGGGGCATCAATACTTTTCTCATCTTCAGAAAGGCCGATCGGATCGTTGTCGATAAAGCTTCCGGAAGAGTTGTCGAACTTAACAATCGCGACTACGGCACGACGGAGACGGTCAGCATAGCTCCCGACAATCCGACATCAACCGACAAGAAGTATTTAGTAAAGGAATTTCTCACTTCCCTTTATGAAGTCGAACAATCTACCCGCGAGGCACAGGTCAACAAACTTCTTCGGATGCTGGATCCTGATCTATCGATGGCGATGGCCGCTAGGTTAAAGCAGAATGGCGTTCTTGCTGAGGAAAAGAGCGAAAGCGTCAATTCTTCCTGGGAGCTGCAGGACCTTTCTGTGGACGAAAGTGATCCATATATTCTTCGGGCGATCGGGACCAGGAAGATACGACGCAAAGCTGCAGGACAGGACGTGGAGGAGTCCGTACAGCTCAAATGCAAGTTCCTTCTGAAAGATAGCCCATCAAGTCCGATACGCAACGACAACAATCTTCGAACCGGATTCACGATCCTTCGCTTTAGGGTTGAACCGGTTAACGGTAAGACCGTCTCGCCCATAACTCTCATTGGAGATGCAGAGGAAAGTCCTTCTGTAAACAACTCCCGTAACGAATCGACTAACGGTGCAACGACTAACGATCAATAAACAAATCTAAAAACCATGAACACGATAAAAGAAAAAACACATTTACATCTGAAGTTACTGGGAGTTGCTATTACGGTAATCGCAGTAGTTTCCGGACACGCTGAGGCACAGGTTCGAAAGCCCGCAGTTAAATCAGGCCAGAAGAAAATTGCTCGGCCTCTCGCTACTGAATCAAAGTCCGCCGAAAGGATCGTCAACATTTCGTCGGCCTCGGGCGGCGTTCAGCCGGTTGCAATTGTTAACTCGCCACAACCGGATTTCCTATCCGGAGAGGCAGTTGTAACTGTTAACCCGAAACAGCCCACCGTTATTCGCCTCGGACTGGCTCAGAATGCCGTCTCGATCGTAGAGTTTCCGGCATCCGACGGCATCTATTACATTCACGAAGGCAACCCCAAGCTTGCTTCAGTATTTCAGTCGCCTACAAAGGAAACTGACCGGTCGATAACTATCTACCCGGGAGAAGCTTTTGCTCCATCGAAGGATGGAACCACTGCTGCGGCGATCAGCCTTCAAATGCGATCCGGTCTGGTTCTCATTCTCGAACTCGTGCCGGTGAATGATCTGAGAAGGAACGCGCACCGGTGCGTTATCACCTATGACAGGGATGCCGTCGTGTCAGCTCGAAAAGTCGCAGGCCTTGCCTTCGATCTAGGGAGTGAGTCTGTCAACGCTTCACCGATCAACTCGCGAGCCGTATCGAAACTTGTTGGCTCGGCGCCATCCCTTGAAACGAATCCGACCGGTTCGGATGCCGTTAAGTCCGAAGACAACTCGATCGTCAAAACCGCGTACACCGACGTTCCGAGTACAAAGCGAAACAGTTCGAAACGCGCGATGACCGATGCGGAAATTTCAAAGTCTTCTAACAAGCGGCTGGCGGATGTTCTTAGAGATCAAAAGAAACATCTCGGAGTCTGGACGCCATCGCTTCATGGACTGGAACTTTCAGTGTCGCAGGCTACAGATCTTGACGCGGAAAACCGGCTCGTTGTTGTTGGCGTTCGAAACTCCACCACCTCGAATCTCAGACTCTTGAACGGATCGCCGGAACTTCAGATACAGACAGTCGATAAAGATGGCAATAGCCTCCTGACCTCACGAGTCGATATCCGATATCTCGAAACCACGACGTTGGAAGGGCTCGTTCTTCCCGGTTCTTCGAGCTTTTATGCGCTGGTCTATAGATCCCCGATCCTCGGGACCAATCAGAAAGTTCGTGTGGTTGTCGCTCACAAGGACGCGGCCGACGCTCCGATCTCAGCCGCTCTGGACGGCCCCAAATAAAGGAGGACTTCGATGCAAACAACTCTGAGCACTAGTACTAATATTCCAACCGCATTACCTGACATCGAAGCAGATGAGGACCGAGAAAAGTTACTTCTTGAGGATCAGAAGGATACTGCGGACGACGAACTCTATGCGGATGACCTGGCTGCAGAGGATACTTCCCGACCGCGAGGTTCTCGTGTCGGAAAGATCCTGAAAGGCGTCGCGGCCTTCATCATCTTTCTGCTTCTTATGGGAGCGGCAATTACCTGGTTTTTTGGAACGGGATGGTTCTCTAAGCCAAAACCAGAATCCGTTAACAGAACCGGCCAGCGGGATGCCCCTTCCGCACCGATGACCGAGGACGAAAAACTTAAGGCCGCTCTTACAATGGTCGCTTCGAGAGAACCCAATATAACTGGAGACTCGGTTGCCAGTCCGGCTGGAGATGTCGAGATAGCTGATAACCCTGAAACATCCTCCGGTCGC
>DAIOWA010000541.1:0-2759 GCA_036758705.1 Pyrinomonadaceae bacterium
GTAAGGACGATCCGAGTTGATCTGGCATCGTTGTCTTCCCGTTTTCGCTTCACGAGATCTGACTCAAGCATCCCGCCGAGGATTTTGTTGACAGTAGGGGCTGCCAGGTTAAGTCGATCCGCGAGATCAACCTGTCGCAGTTCGTCTTTCTTCCATAGCTCGAGGAGTACAAATGCCTGACCGCTGTGCAGCCCGATATCCTGAACCGACTTCTCGATCAGGTTGCGATGGGCCGTGGTGAGCTTTGATAGAAGGTAGCTGACGGTGTCTCGGAACTCCATAAACCCTTACTGCATAATGCCTTATGCAAAACAATGAGCACGGAACGTAAAGATTATTAGACGGCTAATAATCTACCATCAGAAGGCTAACAAACAAAGCTTAGCGGGGTAATAAATTTTGATGAGAAGGGTTAGAATAATTTTATGAACAATACCGAACTGCTAAAGAGCAGCCGCGATCTACTGCTTAAACTGCACAAATCCCTGCTGGACCATGAGCGGAGAATTTACGAAGGAATTAATGGCACTCGAACGCCGGGGCAGTTCCTCAACTTGCTGCTAGAGGATCCGGATTTCGCTTGGCTGCGGAAGTTTTCGACGCTGATCGTCGAGATCGACGAGATGTTTGCTCAGAAGGACGGATATAGCCAGGACGCAGTTGAATCTCACATTGTCGCTCTTCGTTCCCTGGTTGCAATGAAGGACGAAGACGAAACGTTCAAGACGAAGTATCAGTCCGGATTGCAACAGGATCTGGATGCGGCGTCGCGGCATGGCGAGCTTCGAGCTCTTCTGTTTGATGAATGAGAAAGAAAATGCCCGCGACTCCAAATCGCGGGCATTTGATGCTAACCTCTGCCGCTCTTCTTCCAATCGGCAAGGAACGATTCAAGCCCCTTATCGGTTAGCGGATGATGCACGAGCTGCTTAATGACCTTGAACGGGATCGTGGCAACATCAGCACCGGCCAGTGCACAGTCGACGATATGCATCGGATGACGGATCGAGGCCGCAAGCACCTGGGTCGGGAAGTCGTAGTTGTGATAGATCTGTACGATGTCCGCGATCAACTGCATTCCGTTTGTCGCAATGTCGTCGAGGCGCCCGATAAACGGCGAGATATATCGCGCACCGGCTTTCGCCGCAAGGATCGCTTGAGCCGCACTGAAACACAGCGTCACGTTGACGCCGATTCCTTCTTCAGTAAGTATGCGAGTCGCCTTCAAACCATCCAAAGTCAGCGGACATTTCACGACCACGTTCGGAGCGATCTTCGCGTATTCGCGGCCCTCCCTCAGCATGCCTTCGGTATCAAGGGCTGTAACCTCGGCTGAAACGTCACCCTTCACCATCGCGCAGATCTTGGCGATGTGCTCTTTGAAGTCGACATCGCCTTCCTTTGCGACCAGTGACGGATTGGTTGTTACGCCGTCGATCAATCCGAGTTCATTTGCTTCACGGATCTCGTCGAGATTTGCTGTATCAATAAAGAATTTCATTAGTTTTATCCTGTAAAAGTGGGCTTTGTTTGATTCTATTCCAACCTGATCGATCGGCCAAACTGGGTCGCTACTCAACTCGATTCCGCAGCGTTCCGATACCGTCGATCGTCACTTCGCAAACGTCACCGGAGTTAAGTTTAGACACGCCGGATGGTGTTCCCGTAGCGATCACGTCGCCCGGATTTAGCGTCATCTGACGTGAGATGTATCGGATCAGGAAATCGACCGGAAAGACCATCTGTGAGGTTCGGCCGTCCTGTTTGATCTCTCCGTTAACCGAGCATGTGACGCGAATATCGGATACATCCAGTTCCGTCTCGATTAGCGGTCCGATCGGACAAAAAGTATCGAACGATTTGCCGCGAGTAAACTGCACGTCCCTTCGTTGAACGTCACGCGCCGTTACATCGTTGAGGCATGTGTAGCCTTTCGCAAACCGGAACGGATCAATGTCGTCTGCGATGTCCTTACAGGTCGTACCGATGATCACCGCGAGTTCACCCTCGTGTTCGACTTGCAAACTTTGCGAGGGGATTCGAATGGTGTCTTCGTGTTGGATGCGGGCCGAAGGAGCTTTTAGAAAGAGGAGCGGCTCCTTTGGAACCTCGTTGCCGAGTTCGGCTGCGTGCTCGGCGTAGTTTCGGCCGACACAGACGATCTTCGAGGGCAAAAAATCGGATGGAATTTCGATCTTCATTGCATTTCGACGAGAAACTACGACTCTAAACCGCCGACCACAAAATGTCGAGCGTCCTAAATGTTGGTATGCAAGATTTTGCGTCGGCCTGGCTTGGCACTCGGTCAAAGTGAATGCTAATAGTACAAAAAAAGTCTTGACTTTGTGATTGATTCGGGGTACTCTATCTTCACTGAACGCGTTTTAGTAGAACAAGGGGAACTTAACAGTGACCCGGCTTGTGGATCGCCAGACCGAAATCCGACGTGGAAAGTAGTTATGGAGTAACGGACGCAAGAACACTCCTGAGAATCTTGTCGGCGCGATGCTCTTGATTCGATACTGAGTTGAACGAAAAAGATGATAAGGTCCGTTGCCTGCCCGCAGCGGGCCTTTTCAATTTTATAGACGCTCCAAATGTGTTCTTTTGCCGTACTAAGGCACCGTCTCGCTGACAACTTCGCTCGCCTCGCTCACGTTCTTGTACTTATCGGTTGCCGTTACGAAGTAATAATAAGTTTTTCCAGATTCTACTGCTTCATCCTGGTACGTATTCGCTTTCAGTAACTCCTTCGTTAG
>DAIOWA010000542.1:0-2753 GCA_036758705.1 Pyrinomonadaceae bacterium
CGTCTTGAAAAACTCAATGAACTCCGCACGCCGCCCCGGCGCGATCCTATAGCTCCTAACTTCGACTATCATTCGGCCACCTTTCTTGTCAGCGTCATATACCAGTTCCACTCCCAGGTCTCGCCCTTATCGACAGAGAATGCCTGACTCCAGATCGGATGCACCGGGTCGGTCTTATCCCATTGATACAGCACCTTGATCGGCTTTCCGTTAAATTCTCCGGGTGCATAAAAGCGTCCGATATCGCCATCAAATGAACCTACGACGGGAACCTTGTCCAGCTGACCGAAATTGCTGTCGGCCCAATAGATGCTCCAAAGACGCGTCGCCGGATCGAACAATCTCACAGCCTCGCCCGCAAACGGCTTACCATCGATCTCTGCCGTAAACGTCTCAAAATTTCCGATCCCGAGCAGCGTCTTCCGCATTTCGAGAACGACATCGAACTCGATCCATTCGTCGCTGTTGCTTAGCCTGTCGACTAGCTTTCGGTTCTCCACATTCCAAGTTCCCACGAGAAAGTCGAAATCGTCTTTCGAAGATGTCGCCAATGGCTGAATGTTCAGATTCTTTTCGAATCCTTGTTGAGCTTTCATATGTTGAAAACATAGCAAATAGTGGTATTTGTAGAAGTGCCAATCAAGAGGAAATGATATAGACCACTTATGAGCGCATTTACATTTGTTCCGGTTATACGAGACAACGGAGAACCCGTGTACAAACAGATCTACGATTCCGTCCGAGCCGCGATCCTCGACGGAACGCTGGCTGCTGCTACGCAGGTTCCGTCAACACGAGCGTTGGCGAATGACCTGGGCATCTCGCGAATGACGGTCGTAAATGCGTTCGATCAACTGCTGGCGGAAGGTTACCTGGTCGGACAGGCGGGATCCGGAACATTCGTAGCCGCCGAGCTGCCGGAAGAATATTTGACGACGCCGAAACAAAAGCAAGGCCGCAGGAACAAGCTTGAGAGGCGCCTGCCGTTGTCGAGCTACGGAGAGTATCTTGAGCGGAGAAGCAGTTCGATCTTAGAAAATGAGTCGGTTGCCGGACTAATGCCTTTTCAACACGGACTCGCGGCGATCGACGAATTTCCGTTCGGGATCTGGCAAAAGATCGCGAATAAATGCAATCAGGTCTCGTTCAGAAACTGCTTTCTCAGAACGGGCCGCTCGGGTTCGAGCCGCTGCGACACGCCGTCGCGGAACACCTGCGAACGGCACGGGCGGTAAACTGCACGTCGGGCGAAGTCGTTATCACCGGCGGCGCTCAACAAGGCCTCGATCTGATCTCGCGGATAATGCTGAACACCGGCGATCAGGTTTGGATGGACGAACCAGGGTATCTCGGAGCCCGCGATGCATTTTCGGCGAGCGGAGCCAAAGTATTGTCGGCCCCGCGTGATGCTGATGGATTCGATCTGAATTTCGCCACAAAGAAATACGGCACCGCCAAGGTGATCTACACGACGCCGTCACATCAGTTTCCCGTCGGAGGTTCGATGTCGATAAACCGCCGGCTTGAGATGATCGAGTGGGCCGAGACTCACGACGCCTGGATCATCGAAGACGATTACGACAGCGAGTTTAGATATTCAGGGCGTCCGCTTGCGTCAATGCAGGGCCTCGACCGCAACGGCCGCGTGATCTATCTGGGAACGTTCAGCAAGACCATCTTTTCAGCACTCCGTTTGGGATGCGTCGTCGTGCCGCCCGATATGGTTTCGCTCTTCGAAACGGCCCGCCTCATCACCGATGGCCACTCGCCGCTTTTTGAACAGGCGATCCTTGCCGAGTTCATAAGCGGCGGACACTTTTCCCGTCACGTCCGGCGAATGCGAAAACTATATTCTGAACGGCAGGAAATCCTTCTGCACGCCGCGGAAAAATATCTGAAGGGAAAGATCGAGATGGAACCCGCAAGCTCCGGAATGCACCTGATCGGCTGGCTCCCTCACGGAGTCTCCGATACAGCATTCTCAACCGCCGCCGCCAAACGAGGCGTCCGCCTCGCCCCCCTGTCCGACTACGCCGCTAAACCCCTAAAACGCCCCGGCCTACTCTTCGGCTACGCCGGCTTCAGCGCAAAACAGATCTTATCGGCAATGAAGCTCCTCGCAGATATCTAAAAGCCGCTCACGATATCGCGATTTCGTAAACCGACATCCGATCCCGCTCCGGTCAGAACCGGGAGCGACAGCGACTGGGTCTTCGTCAACGAGCGAGCGTCGCGGTCGTAGTGCAGGAGCCTGCAGTGTCAGTAGCCCGCACGTTAGTGAGGGCGCCTGTATGTATTCGGGCGCTCAGTGCGGGGATCCGAGCATTCTGTATACCAATTTGATCGGCGTCGGCCGATCGCGGTTAATTTGACATGTATAGGTTCCGCGGGAGCCCTTACTAATGTGCGGGCTACGGACACGATCGTGCCGGAGCAGGCTCGGCGGTGTCGGGGCAGTTGGAGATTGCGTCGGAGCACGTCGGAGCGGCTCGGAGCATCCGTCGGAGTGAGTCGGAGGTGGTATGTCGGCGTCGGAGTGGCCCGGTGGTGTCGGGGTCGCTGGGACAAGGATGAACGGGACGGCTGAGGGCGGAGTGATGAAGTCTGAAGCTTGGCATAAACATCACTTAAACTTCGCCCAAAATGCCGCAGGCGGCAATCGGTACCGGCAGGTCCATCGTCTTTTTCGCCTTCCTCAGACCGCTCGCGGACGCGATCTCAAAATGTGGCACGTGCCACATTTGAAGGATGAA
>DAIOWA010000543.1:0-2739 GCA_036758705.1 Pyrinomonadaceae bacterium
GTCCGCGTCGAAGCTTCTGTCGGAGGTTGACTGCAGCGACCGCAGAAAACGTCCTAGTTCTTTGCTATAAAGATGCTCCTGCATTGCGGCGACGATCTGTTCGGCGGCCAATGAGTAACGCTCGGCGGTTTCATACTCCGCGAACAGCACCGCGAAATTAGCAGCCGCTTTTAGTCCGGCGAAAACTGTTGCACACGTAAATGTGTGAATCCCATGACGGTCTTCCCACAAATTCCAGCTTGGCCGCGGAAGGCCAGTAGCCGAGTCGCGAAACACTTCAAGAAAATCGGCGCATGGAATGGTCAACTTTCGATATAACCTATGAGCAAATTCGATGTCGCGATATCGGTCGTAATGTTCCCAAAGCGCCCACAGGACCAACGCGGTCTCGTCTTCCTGGATCGGAACGAGTTTCTCTTGCCGATAAATATCCCACGCCGCGTGCCACCCCGAGGCGAGCGTTCCGTCGGGATTGTACTTCTGCAAAAAGTAGCCATCCTTGTGGACGATTCTTCCGCAGAAGTCGAAGAACTTTCGCGTGAGGTGCGAATAGCCGGCGAGGTCTAGGGCGTTCGCAACAAAGGCTCCGTCGCGAGTCCAAAGGTAGCTGTAATGGTCGGTCGCCCGCTCCGTAACGTCGTGATCGTTTGCCGCTAGGATCGCTCCGTCATTGTCGATCTGCGTATGCACCATCAGCAGTGACCGCTTGTAAAGGTCCGCGACGGACGGCGGAAGTCCGCTCAAATCCTTGTCATTCTTGTTTACCCAAACTCGCCAATAATTCGCTGTATAGTCTAAATAAACCTGCGGTGTGCGGTGTTTAACTAGTGAATTCAGATTCGCCACTTCGCCGTGCGACGTGCCGACAGCGATCCAATAATAGAACTCAAACGACTCGCCGGCACCGATCGCGAAATGTACGCCGATCGTCGAATCGACCGAGCCTTCGGTAATAACGCCGCCCTGTAGATTTCCATCTTCGGCATCACGCCACGTGCCTTCTTTGCCTTTAAACGCTTTCCTTCCCGTCGCGAAAGATTCAAAATGCGGCTCAGTGTTGATGAGAAAATACCGGTGCTTCTTGTAATGGATCAGTGCCTGCGTTTCCGGGTCATAATATGCCGTATCGCCGAACATATTTTCGTAGATACGCAAATCATGATGAAGAAAAACGCGCAAGTTTGCGGATGAGCTGCGGAGGTTTCTGACACGCACACGCCTGAGGAACGTATTTTCATGACTCGCGACCGTATCGTTGCATACGAGTTCGATACCGAGTTTTTCATTTGTAAGCGTAACGTCCGTTACGAGAGTTTCAGGCAGATATTTAAGCCATCGATCCCATCCGGCATCCGCAACCCAGGCAAACTGCCCGTCGACCCAGACGCCGAATCTACATGGAAAACCTTCGGTGTGATTCTCCTGCCCCACATGCGGAAAATAGATATCGCGGATCTGGTATTTATCGTCAAAGTTGACCAGCAACGATCCGTTACCGACCGGAAGATCTCTCATTCAGCAGCCTCCAACCGAAGTTTGGCCTTTTCGATCAGTTCCCTTTCCGTATCGAACGCCAGCATTCTCGAAGCCTCAACGATCGTAACCCAGCGAGCCTCGACAACCTCGTGGTCGTGATCGTTCACATCGCCGTTGAGATATTTCATCAGGTAAAAATGGACCTTCTTGTGATATCGTTTCGTCGGCCCATCGAATGCGGCAACGAACCAATATTCGATTACGTCGATTGGTTCGATTATTTCGCAGGTGATCCCGGCTTCTTCATGAACCTCCCGCAAAGCCGCGATCTCCGCGGTCTCGCCCGGGTCGATCATCCCCTTCGGCAACTGCCAACGTCCCTCGGACGAGGTCTTGATAACAACGATCTCGATCCGGCCATCAATTACTCGATGAGCAACGCCGCCGGCTGAAACTTGATAAACGGATTCCATTACTTCGTCTTGATCGTTTCCGCCACCGCCTTGTCCAGCTCGACCTTTATCTCCTGATTGAACCCAACGATCTTCTTAACGAGCTTGCCGGAGCGGTCGAATATCGCCGTCTGCGGGATCGCCGATTCCTGTCCGAAAATGAATTGGGTCAGCGAATCCTCCGGCGTCGCAAGCGGATAGTCGATCTGCAAGCGCTCGACAAATTCCGGCACCTTCGGGCGATCTTCCTCACCACCCACGTGCAGTCCGATAAGGATGAGATCATCACCATACGTCTTCTTAAGCTCTTTCAAATGCGGGATCTCTTCGATACACGGCGGACAATAGGTCGCCCAGAAGTCTAGGATGACGACCTTGCCTTGAAAATCTCTCAGCTTCTGTACCGGGCCGTCGAATCTCGTCCAATTCATCTCAGCGATCGGTTTGAGCGGACGCGTCGGAGCGTCCTTCAGCGGCTGATCGTTAATGGATACAGGTTTACTTCCGACCGATACTGGAGCCGCGGCTCCGCAACCAGTGACGACGACTGCAGCAAAGGCGATGACAAACAAGCGAAAATGCATTGCATATAATTCTAGCGAATAGTTCGAATGTTGCTAAACTCGTACCGTGCCCGTTTACCCGGAAGAGATAGCAAACACGATCCGCGAACTGAAGTTTTGCCGATCGATCAACACCTCCAACGCCGCTGGGGCCGAGGCGAAATTCGATTGCGGATGCTTTATTCGAGTCGAGATGCGAATCGATAGCGTTGATTCAAAGATCGGCGAGATCGGGTATCGGACGAACG
>DAIOWA010000544.1:0-2738 GCA_036758705.1 Pyrinomonadaceae bacterium
CGGACTCGCGGGCGACATCGCCGAAAAGAAATACGGCAAACGCGTTATGACCGCCTCCGACGTCCGCGAATGTCTGTCCGATGCGTTTCAAGAGATCTCTTCCGATAACTTCAGTGGATAGTGACAAGTGGTTAGTGGATAGTTTCTGACTATCCACTTGTCACTACCCACTATTCACTGAAGTAAAATGAAAACGATGGAACCAAAACAACTTCTCCAAAATTGGATCGACGCATTTCAGCGTTGGGATCTCGACGCTGTCGTCGCTTGTTATGCCGAGGACGCGGTGAATTTTCAGGTCGCGGCGGGTGAGCCCGCGGTCGGTATTGAACAGATCCGTCGAGACACCGCCGAGTTCTTTCAGGGCTTTCCTGACGCCTGGTCGCGGGTCGATAATCTGATGAGCGACGGCGATTGGGCGGCGTGGGAATGGCTGGGCGGCGGGACGTTTACGGGCGAATTCTACGGAAACGAGCCGACAGGCAAGTCATTCGAGATCCGAGGCTGCGGCTTCTTTAACATCTCGAACGGAAAGATCGTTTACCAACGCGGCTACTGGGACAAACTCTCATGGTTCAAACAAGTCGGGCTGCCGATCGAATGACCGGAACATACACTTGCGAAACGCCCGACGACACGTTCGCGCTCGGCGAGAACATCGGAGCGCAACTGCGACCGGGCGATGTCCTGTTGTTGAGAGGCGGACTCGGAGCAGGGAAGACGCTGCTCTCCAAAGGCATCCTGAACGCTCTCGACTTCGATATCGACGAGGTCACCAGCCCCAGTTTTACCCTCGTCAACCTCTATCGAACGCCGACCGTCGACGTCTATCACATCGACCTTTGGCGGCTCGATGAGAATTCGGATGTTGCAACCGCCGTCGGGCTCGAAGAAATTCTTGCTGGAGAAAACAACGTCGCGATCATCGAGTGGTCCGAAAAACTTCGCAGCTTTTCCCACCCGGGGCGTATCATCGAGATATCGATCACCGGCGACGGCGACGACACACGCACGATGGACGTTGCGATGCCGCAGGCAGAAACACGACCGTTAGGGAGTGTGTCCAAGTTGGCTGATCGAGACAGATAGATAACGGAAACCGGGTAACAAAATTAATACATTTATCGCCCTCGACTCAACCGTACACACGAAACCAACGCGCCGATGAAAGACTTGAAAGAACCCCGACTCATCATCACCAAGAGCAAACGCACACTCGAAGTCTGCGACGGCGACAAACACATCCAGTCATACACGATCGTGCTCGGGTTCGATCCCAATGCCGATAAGGAGATCGAAGGCGACGGCCGCACGCCGGAGGGTGATTTCTACGTATTCACCAAAAATCCGGAGAGCAAATTCCATCTCTCGCTCGGCCTTAGCTATCCCGGCAAGGAAGATGCAGAACGCGGACTCAAACAAGACCTCATAACCCAAGAAGAGCACGACGAGATCATCGCCGCCATCGCCGAACTGCGAATGCCGCTGCAGAAAACCAAACTCGGCGGCGAGATTTACATCCACGGCGGCGGCACCGCGTCCGACTGGACCGACGGCTGCGTAGCCCTCGACAACAACCAGATGACGGAACTCTTCGACGCCATTCCCGTTGGTGCAAAAGTTACGATAAATCCGTAACATAGATTTAACACGGACTCGCGACGCGGTCTTTTATACTAAAGGCGTCACATATGGTCCAAACATCCGCGATGCCCGCAAAGCGAAAGCCGCGACAACCAGCAAAACCGAAGCCTCCGACACCTGAGCCGATTCCGCGGATCTTCAACCGTGAGGTCTCGTGGCTCGAGTTTGACCGCCGCGTGCTTGAGGAGGCGATGGATGAAAATCTGCCTGTGCTCGAACGGCTGAAGTTCCTGTCGATCTTCTCGTCGAACCTCGACGAATTCTTTATGATCCGCGTCTCGGGCATCAAGGAACAGATCGAAGAGGGCGTCGGAGAACTCTCGCCTGATGGCCTTTCACCCGCCGAACAACTCAAGCAACTCCGAGGCCGCCTGCGGCCGATGCTCCGCAAACAGGCGGATTATCTTGCCAATGTCGTCTTCCCGGAGCTCGAAAAATCAGGTATCACGATCGAGGCCTACAAGTTTCTCAACGCGAAAGAAAAAAAGAAGCTCGACAAATATTTTCGCGACAACATCTTCCCGATCCTGACGCCGCAGTCGGTCGATTCGAGCCATCCGTTCCCGTACATCTCGAACCTCAGCCTCAACCTCGGACTCTTCATCGAACCTAACCGGACGATCACGCAGAAAAATCTCAAGCACCTGTTTCGGCAGAAACGCTTTGCCCGCATCAAGCTGCCGCCGACCGTTCCTCGCCTGATCCCCATCGTCGACGGCAAACGATTCGCCTTGCTTGAAGAGGTGATCGCGGCTAATGCGGATCATCTGTTTCCGAACATGAAGGTCAGCGAAGGCTTTCTGTTTCGCGTCACACGCGATGCCGATATCGAGATCCGCGAGGACGAAGCGGGCGATCTCATGCGCACGCTTGAGACCGAATTGCAGCGGCGCAGATTTCGATTTCCCGTCCGGCTCGAGGTCGATGCACGAATGCCGGACAAAATGCTGAAGCTGCTCGAAACTGGCATCGGCCTCAGCGACGACGACATCTATCGCATCGATGGTTTCGTCGATATTTCGGATCTGATGCAGCTCTATTCGCTCGACCAGCCGGCGCTAAAAGATAAGCCGATCCCGCTCGTGCACCCGGCG
>DAIOWA010000545.1:0-2718 GCA_036758705.1 Pyrinomonadaceae bacterium
AGGCACAAAGGAACAAAAAGGATTCCTTTTTTGCAAATTCTGAGCGTTTTTGCGGCCATCGATCCTTTGTTTGGTTATTTCATATATTTATCAAGAAAATCGGCGACGAGCGGGTAAAGCTCGAGCCGGTTTTTTAGTTTTGAGATGCCGTGGCCTTCGTCGTCGTAGAGTTTGTATTCGACAGTGGCTTCGCGTTTGCGAAGGGCGTCGACCATCTGTTCGCCTTCAGTGTACGGGACGCGAGGGTCGTTCTTGCCCGAGATCACGAAAAGCGGAGTTTTGATCTGGTCGATCTTGCGAATTGGCGAGATGCGACGTAAGAAGTCGATGTCTTTGTCGAGGCGGCCGTATTCAACTTCACGCTGACGGCGTCTGTAGCCGGAGGTGTTCTGTAGAAACGTTTCCCAATTCGTGATCGCCACACTCCCGACTGCCGCCGCCCAAAGATCGGGGTATAGCGTGATTGCCGCCATTGTCATATAACCGCCGTAACTGCCGCCCATCACAGCGATCCGTTTGGCGTCTGCACCTCCGCTTTTTACCAGCCATTCGTGAGCCGCCGCGAGGTCTTTGACCGAATCTTCGCGCTTTTCAACGTCGTCGAGATGCGTGTACGTCTTGCCGTATCCGGTCGATCCGCGGACGTTCGGGTCGAGCACGGCGTAGCCTCGGGAAAGGTAATATTGGAAGAGGGCGTTGAAGCCCGGTCGCGACTGGCCCTCAGGCCCGCCGTGGACGGAGACGATCACAGGAATCTTGCTATTCGCCTCCGTCATCCCGCTGCGAGAAGCCATTGAACCGAGATTGTTTGGATGGACGCCCGTGCCTTCCGGTTTGTAATACCACGCAGGGATCTCGCGACCGTCAAAGCTCTTGAACTTGATCAGATCGGGTGTTACGAAAGTCTTCGGATCTAAGCCGGCTCGATCGCTCTTCGTCACCTGCGAGAGCTGCATCGTCTTTCGATCGTAGATCCAGATGTCACCGTTCTGTGTTGGTGACGAAAATGAGAACGCGAGCTTCGATCCGTCGCTTGAGAACGTCATTCCGCCGGCGATGCCTTTACCGGGCAGTGGAATCTTTTCGGGTCGGATCGCGATGCGTGAGATAAGCGGCTTCCCGCCGGTCTCGACGCTGCGAAGGTAGAGATCTGAATAGCCATCGACGTTCAGCGTGTAGGCAAACATCGAAGAATTGTCGTTCATCGTGATGCCGCCTGCATCATAGTTCGGTGTGAAGATCGTATCGGCAACGCGGTTCGCTTCGGACCAATCGTCGCCCGCCGCATTCTTCTGCCGGAGCTGGACCAGCTTCTCGAATTCGGATCCGTTGTTTGAAGTCATCAGCAGGCTGTCGGCAAGGAACGCGACATTGCCGAATTCCGAGGCATCGGTGTGCGGCGTCAGGTGGACTTCCTTCTTGCTTCGAACATCGACCAGGTACAGATCGTTGTCGAGACTCTTCTCTACACCGTCTCGCGAAAGGACGAACTGAGTGCCGAAATCGTTGACGGCAGCAATGCTCGCGTTGCCGTCATACTGGTAGAGCAGTTCTTCCTTTCCGGTCGCAATCTCCATCGAATAGACGTCGAAGTATGTGCGATTCCGCTTGTTCGAGGCGTAATAGATCTTCTTGCCATCTTTTGAGACCTCGGCGAAGTTGTGCCGGACTTTTGGATCGGTGGTCAATTCTTTCACTCCGGATCCGTCCGGCTTCATCCAAAAGAACTGCGTATTCTCATCGCCTCCGCGAGCTTTCCCGAACACGATCCCACTGCCGTCGGACAGCCATCGGGCAAACCCGATGTTGTCGTCATAATTCGTCAACTGCTTCGGCGTGCCTCCGCCCACAGCGATCTGCCAGATCTGCGAGGTTCCGGTAGTGTTCGTCAGATAGATCATCTGCTTGCCGTCCGGCGAGAAACTTGGCGATCCGGCGGACTTGATGTTTAGATATTGCTGGATCGTATACGATTGCGCGTAAACGGAAACCGCGAGAACGATGGCTGCGAGCAGGACGAGAGTTATGCGTTTCATTGCGAACTCCAAATGCAAAAAAGGATAACGAGGTTGAGAGCCTCATTATCCTTTAATCGTCTCTTTGCTTGCAATGCGATCGATCATTGCTTCAGCTGGTATTGCGGGATCTCCAGTCTCGTCCGGGCGATCGGCAGGAATTTTATTGTCTTCTCCCCTTCATCATCCTTCACCTTCAGCTCGACCTCTTTTGTCGTGTCGCCAAACGCCAGCGAGACTCCGCCGTTTCGTCTCTGACCGTTTCGAAGTCCGGCCGCGTATGCAGAGCTGTTCGGATCGAGTTCGGCAACCACACGGTCTTTGGCAAACTTGTCAAAATTGAAGCCGAGTTCAAACACCGGCATTTCAGTGATCCGTTGCGTGAAGTCCGGGCCGAGAGCGTATGGTTGCGGAACTATTGTCGCGCCATCTCGCAGATGGAGACGGACGGCAGAGGTGATGTCGACGCCAAGATATTTCGAGAAAAGCGCCGTGAGCGATTCGAACGACAATTGGGTTTTGGATGTGGCAAACAGTTCCCTGATCGCGTTGTCGAGCGAAGCCGTACCTTCCGAGGCATTCCTGATATCGGCATCGAGATTCGTCGCAAAGAGAAACCCGCGCATCACTCACCGCTGGACTTCAACCGGGCTCCATTGCCCAGGATGAAGGATCCGACCACCTCGGGGATGACGTCGCCGGC
>DAIOWA010000546.1:0-2716 GCA_036758705.1 Pyrinomonadaceae bacterium
AAAACAGAGGTGACAAATGCCGCCTATTATGAGTTCGTTGTTTTGTCCGGGTACGAACCAGCCAGCGAGGAGAGGTATTTGGCGGCGGGTTGGGAAAACGACAAGCCGATCCCGGCGGATGCAAACAAGCCCGTTAGATACGTAAACATCGATGACGCAAAGGCGTTTGCTGCATGGCGTTCGAAACGGGACAACGTCACCTACCGATTGCCCACCGAGCAGGAATGGGAATACGCGGCGAGGAATGGTTCAAAGGAAAACCTATATCCTTGGAACGATAAGTTTGATGCCCGGTGCGCACACATCAATCAGCCTAACAACGATCCGGTGGTAGTCGGCTCCAAGAACTGCCCCGATCAATGGGGAGTACAAGATCTGATCGGTAACGTTTTTGAATGGACGGGGTCAGAGGCGTGGGTCTATCCTAATAGCCCGCTCGAATTGGGTACTCAACCGGAGACAAATTACATGATCCGGGGCGGAGGAGCGATCGAGAAGACGGATGGGCCGAACGCAATATCTTCAATATTTAGAGTTGCCGCTGCGGGAAGCCGCAGGAGTCCTGGTCTCGGATTTCGCCTTGTGCGAGGGGAATAGCGGCAGACAGATCGGTTTATCGTGAGCGTAGGGCTGGTGCTTACGCTTTTTGTTTTTTCGTCCCCATTTTTCTAACTGATGAACATCGTCCTTGTAGAGGAACGAGCGGGAAAGGAATATACCTTTACCAAAGATCTGGTCGTGTTTGGGCGCGATGCGAACGAGTGTGACATTGCATTCGACAGCGCTCAGCATCCGATGGTCTCGCGTAAGCATGCCGAGATCCGATTTCATTCGGGTACCTGGATGCTGGTGGATTTGGGGTCGAGCTACGGAACGTTTTTCAACGGCCAACGGATAGTTCAACCGGTCCCGATCACTGTCGGCTGCGGGATCCAGTTTGGTATGGACGGCCCGGTTTTTCGTGTTATTTGGTTCGAGCCGGCTCTTAAATCGGCTCCGCCGGCGACGGTTTCGCAGCCAAACATTCCGATCCATTCGGCTCCTCAGGTTCAAGCGGTTTCACCTGTTGCCGCCGTTCCGTCTCCACCGCCTCCGCCAAAGAAACCATTCGAGACGGCCCGGCTTGAATTCGTTGGGTCGGGTTCGCGGCAGCCATTCACGCTGGACAAGCCGAGTGTTTGGCTCGGGCGTGAACCGGCGTGCGAGATCATTTTTGACGCGAGTTCGGGGACGGTCTCGCGGAAACACGCGGAGATCAAGATCGAGGACGGTGAATACGTCGTCGTCGATAACAAGAGCTTTAACGGCACTCTCGTAAACGAACAGCGGATCACATCGCCGATACCGCTCTATCACAACGACGAGATCACGCTCGGGATCGGCGGGCCCGTGTTGAAATTTCTCTCCCCAACTCGCGTTGCTCCGGCCGGGGCTGATGTCGCGGGACAGAGGTCAGTACAGTCGATCCCGTCGATCGCGATCGCGGATGCCGGTTCGCCGAAGACGATCGTTTTTAACAAAGGCGCCGTGTCGGCCCCGAAATTGGATGCCGCGGCGTCGGCCGAGCCGCAGCTGCTGATGTCGGTCGCGTTCGGCAGCAAGAACACGCTCACGATAGGACGTGACGATTCGAACGACATCTCGCTAGACGGACTTCAGATCTCGAAACGGCACGCGAAACTTACCCGATCAGGTGCCGATGTCGTGATCGATGATCTTGGTTCGACTAACGGCGTCTTTATTAACGGGAATCGTGTATCCCGTCAGGCGATCCGGCCGGAAGACAGCGTTCAGATCGGGACGTTCATCATCCGAACTGATCCGGCGGGAAACATTAGCGTTTACGATTCGCGTGCGAAGACCCGCATCGACGCGGTGAATCTGTTTCGTGAGGTGAAGAATCGTTCGGGCCGCGGCAAGGTTACGCTGCTCGACGGCGTGTCGCTTTCGATCCAGCCGAATGAATTTGTCGGACTGCTCGGGCCGTCGGGAGCGGGGAAATCGTCGCTGATCGAGGCGATGAACGGCAACCGTCCCGCGCAGAGCGGAAACGTTCTCGTTAACAATCAGGATCTTTACCGCAACCTCGATTCGCTCAAACAGTCGATCGGCTACGTGCCGCAGGACGACATTATTCACAAGGAGCTGTCGGTTTACCGGACGCTCTATTATGTCGCGAAGCTGAGACTCTCGCGTGATGTTTCGTCGAAAGAGATCGACCAGATCGTGAATGAGGTTCTCGACGTGACGGGCCTCGCCGAGCGGCGCGATGTGCAGGTTAGTCAGCTTTCAGGCGGACAGCGAAAGCGGGTTTCGATGGCGGTCGAGCTGATCACGAAACCTTCGATCATCTTTCTCGACGAGCCGACCTCGGGTCTCGATCCGTCGACCGAAGAGAAGATAATGAAGCTTTTTCGGCAGATAGCCGAATCGGGCAGGACGGTGATAATGACGACGCACGCGATGGAGAACGTGCGGCTCTTCGACAAGATCGTCATCCTGATGCGCGGCAAGCTTGTATATTACGGGAAGCCGTCCGAAGCGTTGGAATATCTGGGTGCGAAGAGCTTCAAAGATCTTTACGACAAGCTCGAAGCGCCGATCGAGGACGCGGTTCGCGAGAAGGGCGATTCGGTTCGCAGTGGCGTGACCGATCACACCGCCGAAACGTGGAAGCAGAAATTTCTGCAGACTCCGCAATACGACAAGAACGTCA
>DAIOWA010000547.1:0-2715 GCA_036758705.1 Pyrinomonadaceae bacterium
TCGCACCCGGCATGTTCGGTATTCTGGCTTATGTCGAGATCGAAGCATTGAGCGACTGCAAACCGGTGATTGCGATCGAGAAAGAAGCGATCAGCTTCCTTTCGGCCGAAGGGAAAACGTTTGCGGCAAAGTTCTAAGGAAAGCAGAAAAGCGTGAAGCTTACACTCGACAAATTGAGATCTGCGGTTCGTGATCCTGTGTCGGCGGGCTTCACGCTTTTTGAATTGGTCGTGACGCTTGCGGTGTTGTCTGTGCTTGTCGTCGGTACGATCCCACTGACGCAAAATGCGATCAAGCGTCAGAAAGAATTGCGGCTTCGTGAGACGCTCCGGCTTATGCGGGCGGCGATCGATGAGTTCAAACGCGACACGTATGGAGCGTGCCCCCAAGGGGCGATCATGACGAGCAATCCAACTGTTCGTCAGAATCAGACCGCTCCCGCCGATCCTCGCAGCCGTGTTGTCATTGACGACTGCACTATCTTTGATACCGAAAATCTTGACCGCTATCCCCCGGATCTCGAAACTCTGGTGAACGGTGTCCGAGTCAAGTCACGCGGCCTCAATATTATGTCCGGCAGACCGTTCGATGACCGAAATGCGACTGACATCAACACCGATGAAGAGGTCAACAAGGTATATCTGCGAGAGTTACCGATCGATCCGATGACCGGCGAATCGAATTGGAATTTCAGGTCGTCCTATCAGGATGGCGATTCGAGTTGGGATCAGATCAACGTTTTCGATGTTCGGTCCTCGTCCGACGAAGAGGCTTTGAATGGAGAGAAATACAGTGATTGGTAAAGTGCGGCAAAACCGGGGATTTACTTTGCTCGAGCTTATGATCGCGATGTTCATCGTGATCATCCTGCTTTCCGTCGCTTTGCCGACCTATCAACGCTCCGTTCAGTACGCGAAGGAAACGGTACTGAAAGAGAACCTCTGGCAGATGCGAAAGGCGATCGACCAGTATGCCTCTGATAAGGGCAAGTATCCGCCGTCGATCGACGCGCTGGTGGAAGGTAAATACCTTCGCGAGATGCCGATGGACCCGATCCTCGAAGCCGCCGAATGGGATTCCGTAATGGGCGAAGACCCGCTGAATCCGGACAGCGGCAACGGGCTTAAAGATGTGAAAAGCAAGGCCGATGGCCAGGACAGCGACGGAAAGGCCTACAAGGATTATTGATCTTAAATGTTTGATTTCTTAACCCAGCCAAACTATCCAAAAGCCGCGATCGGCATCGAGCAGAACACGATCTCCGCGCTTCAACTGCGACGCGAAGGCCGGGGCCGTTTCGGCGTAGATCGAGCCGCGACCGTCGAGCTTCCACGGCATCTTGTAACGCCGAGCTTTACCGACCGCAATATCTCTTCGATCCCTGAATTTGGCGCTCTGCTTGAAGAGGCGGTCGTGTCGGCCGGACTTCTCAGCCAAAAGAGCTGGTCGATCTCGCTTCCGAGCAGCACGGCTCGTTCGGCGATCCTGACCCTCGATAGCGCTCCCAAAGGTGATCTGGATGAGATCCTGGAGTGGAAGGCCGAACAGAGTTTTGGGGCTCCCGCGGCCCAGTTACGCATTACAAAATATCAGATATCCAACGACCGCGATGGCAAGCAGCGGTATTTCGCGACGGCTGTAAAGCTTTCCGTTATCGACGAATACGAATCCCTGTTCGAGCAGTTCGGCTGGAAGGCCGGGTTGATCCTGCCGCGAGCGGTGGCGGAAACGAATTGGCTTCTCAATGAATCGACCGCGATGGATTCGCTGCTTATCAGCTCGCAGAGCGACGGATTCACGGCAGTACTGCTACGCGGTAATGAGCCGAGCGTTGTACGGTCGGTCACCTGTGCTCCGAACGAGATCGACGACGAGGTTTATCGTCTGCTGATGTTCTACAACGATCGATTTTCCGATGCACAGGGCGGCAATCTTCTTAGCCGTCTTCTCCTCATCGGACGCGACCTTGTACCTGAAAAGATCCGTGCGATTTCGGCCGATGCGTTTGGCCGAACACTTGCCATCGTGCGTTCAGAGGATGTTGGTTTGAACGTTCCCGTCGGCTCTCTGAGCTTCGACGATCTCGCCGCACCTGCCGGCCTGGCCGCCTTCGGCTGGCGGTAGAAACTGGATACTCAACACATAGGCACATAGATAACATAGGTTTATAGGCTGAAAGCAGACCTTGTCGGCTTCGCCCGGTCTGTAAATTACCTGATAAACCTTTGTTTCCTATGTGCCTATGTGTTAAAAACTCAGAAAATCATGACCAAAAAAGAATTGGACAGGTTGTCTTATGACGTACTCGGAGCGGCCATTGAGGTACATAAAGCTATCGGGCCTGGCTTGATCGAGAGCGTTTACCACCGGTGTATGAATCACGAATTGGCTCAGCGCGGGATCAAATTTCAGAGTGAACTGATCGTTCCGGTTAGCTTCAAAGGGCTGGAATTGGACGCGGAACTGCGTGCGGATATTTTTGTCGAGAATGTAATGGTGTCGAGCTAAAATCGGTAGCCGCTCTTGCTCCGATACATGAAGCTCAGTTGATGACGTATATGAAGCTCCTGAAAGCCCCTAAGGGCCTGCTTATCAACTTCAATTGTGTGAACTTGTTCAAGGAAGGGCAGAAAACATTTGTGAATGAATATTTTCGTGCCCTGCCGGAGTTTTAACACATAGGCACAAAGTAAACATAAGGATTTATTCGAATAT
>DAIOWA010000548.1:0-2713 GCA_036758705.1 Pyrinomonadaceae bacterium
CGCTGCCTTCTTGTAGGACTTCGGGCAACTCGATGCTGCGTTTGAACTGGCCCAGGTGTCTGCCGGCCTCGCCACAAAATTGCACGCGGTCACGTTAGATGGGGTCCGCGACCTGCTCCGAATCATTAATAGCTATTACAGCAATTTGATCGAAGGCAATAATACGCATCCCTTAGATGTCGAACGGGCGATGCACGAAGACTATTCAAATGATCCGGCAAAGAGGGATCGACAGATAGAAAGCCTGATCCATATTGATGTTCAGAGAAAGATCGATCTTAGGCTTGAGACGGAACCGGAAACAGATGTCTCGGGACCTGATTTTCTACTCTGGATCCATCGGGAGTTTTACAATCAAATGCCAGAGAGCCTTCGTTGGGTCGAAGGTGAAGGCGGAAAGAAGGAGTGGGTTGAGGCTGGCGAGTTTCGTCGGCGACCGGTCGCTGTCGGCAAACATTTGCCGCCTGCTCACGAGGCCATTGATGCATTCCTACAGCGATTCGACGAGTTCTACAACCCTGCTCGGCTTCACGGGACAAGAAAGATCGTTGCGATCGCAGCGGCTCATCATCGTTTGATGTGGATTCATCCTTTCCTGGATGGAAATGGACGCGTGGCTCGACTTTTTACAGACGCATTCTTTCGACGCATTGGTTTGGAGGGATACGGACTTTGGAATGTAAGCCGCGGGTTGGCGCGGAGAAATCGCGAATATAAGCAGTATCTAGACGCAGCTGACTTTCCGCGGGAGAGCGATCTTGACGGAAGAGGAAACCTGTCAAATCGAACTTTGACGGAGTTCTGTAAATTCTTTCTTGATGTTTGTCTCGACCAGACAAAATATATGTCTTCGAACCTTGCCCTCGGTGACCTTTTGCCTCGGATCGATAGTTATGTCGCGAAACGATCGGAAGGATCGATCGTTGACGAGAAAGGCGTAAAAGCCTCGCCGATGCACCCGCGAGCATCGTTCATTCTGCGCGAAGCGGCCATTGTTGGCGAGTTGCCCCGAAACAAGGTCGTCGAGATCGTCGGGATGAGCGAACGGAGTGCGAGGACCGTTGCCAAGTCATTGATCGATGAAGGCCTGCTTGTACCGACGACAGACTGGCATCGAAGCCCACTGCGACTAGGGTTCCCACCGCACGCGGCGGGCTATTGGTTTCCAAACCTCTTTCCGGAAAAATCTTAACTTTCCCATAACGGACCATTTTCTTATGTAAGAAAATATGGCTTTCTGAGAAAGTCATGCCGACGCCTCATGCCAGTTTCGCTCGGGCGCTGGCATGCGTCTCCTCCATTCGTCGGATAGCGTCGAACTTGTGCACGTCGGTCGGATGAGCATAGCGGGTGACCATGTGAATCGAGGAATGGCCAAGTAGGGCCTGAAGCGTAACAAGATCGCCACCGGATTCCAGAAATCGCGTGGCAAACGTATGCCGCAGATCGTAAAGCCTGAAATGGGCAACACCGCTTCGTCGGATAGTGGCTCCATGGCCGGTCTTTAAGGTGGTGATCGGGGCACCCGTTTCAATAACCCCCTGTATTGTCTGATGTTTAGGTTGAGATGTCAGACGTCCGGTCTCGAAAATTCTTGTCAAATGTAGCGAAAAAATGTTAGTAGGTTTGCGCAAGTATGGCTCCCGGAGGTTCCCCGCGGGTGGCTGCCCGAAAATTGACAATACACCAGAGTGAACGAAATCTGTCAGGTGGAGCGGCCGAAGCGGTCGTCGGAAACTTATTCTTGTCTGGATTCGGAGTAAATTGCGAGGGCGGCGGTGTCAGGAATCATAAAATTCTTATCCTCGTGAATGATCAATCGCTGGTTCTGAAGTCGCTGGAGCGAGCGGGTCACAACTTCCCTAACCGTGCCGATCCGAGCGGCGAGTTGGTTGTGGGTCAGCCCTAGAGTAACTCGGGTTCCGTTAGATGTCTTGATCCCACTCCTTGCAGCTTCTTGTAGAAGGAATCTTGCCAATCTTTGTCCCACTTCGTGGAGCGATAGTGTCTCGACAAGTTCGGCGCAACGACGCAGTCGTGAAGCGAGTAAACGTACAGCCGCGAGTGCTAGGTCGGGATGCCGAAGGGCCGTGTTAAGGATCAGTTTTTTGTCAAGGAAATAGACGGTCGATGGTTCGTCAGCTGCAGTAGTCGAAGGATAGTTGCCTTCGTCAAAGACCGGGACCTCCGCGATAGTTGTTATGGCCCGCTCAACGTGAATAACTTGCTCCCTCCCGTCCGCGGCAGTTCTGAAGGCTCGTATCGCCCCGGAGGCGACGACAAACAGGCCTTTTGCCGGTTCGCCTTCGACAAACAGGATCTCGTTTCGTTTGAGCCGCTTCACGATCGAGCGCTCGGCCAGGACGTTCAGTACGGTGGCGTCCAATTCCTTGAAAAGCTGGGTGTCCTTAAGAACTCTTATTTTATCGTCTGTCATGATCGGCCGTACATCGTCCAAGCTTTACCGGGATTCGACGGTGACATTTGTCACCGCATCGAAACCTACGGTCGGTTTAAAGTATCAAAAAAGGAACGTATGTTGGAGGCCGGTAAATGAAAATCTCAGGAAGTACGAAGATAAAAGAAGTACTCGCTCACGATGAAGAGAAGATGATACGAACGCTGATGTGGCTCGGTCCGCAATTCGAACGCCTGCAGTATCCGAAATTGCGGCGCGCTATGGCCGGCAGAGTTTCAGTGTCGCAGGCTGCAA
>DAIOWA010000549.1:0-2710 GCA_036758705.1 Pyrinomonadaceae bacterium
CGCAAAAAAAGCGTATTTGTAGGTCAGGATCCGCTCGATCGCGTATTGCGAAAGCGAACTGTTCAGCCGCACACGCAGATTTTCCCCGACCATGCTCTGCCCGTATTTGACCGCGATGTTGACCAGTTCCTTACCGAAGAGGATCGCGGTAATGAACAGCAGCAGCGAAGTACTATCCGCAGCGGCCTGACCTTCCTTCAACAATCGCTCCACCGTATCAACCGTGTAGCGAAGTACGATCGGATTGACCTGCGCCGCTAACGCCCCGACAAACGTCAATGCCAGTGACGCCACGACGAGCCACTTATACGGCCTGACGAACGGCACGAGCCTTCGGATGATCTGCCAAATGTTCACGCTTTTTCAATCTAACACAGTGAATTTTCATTGACCTTTTGATCGTCATTCGATATGCTACGTCTGTCCGATGGGCGGACACTATTGTTTTATTCTGAGCTGAAATAGTTTTACAGTGGAATCTAAGGTATGAGAGTCGTAAAGGAATACCAAGCGAATGTAGTGGCACCGCCTGTTGGGAGGCCGTATCCAGAGTTGCGCGCGCCGTGGGACAGCGGGACACAGGACAAAACAGATGTAAGAGCAACAGTTTCAACAGCTTACGCCGTCCCACGCTGTCCCACGGTAGGACAGGTTCGGACAATAGGCGTAAATTGTCCGACATATTCGGAAGGTTTCGGACCCGTCCGATCCCTACGCGCAACGATTCAAGACCCGATGCTCATTCAGTCTCAATTCCGAGATCGAAGCGGACACTGTAATTTTATGTCGGGAAAGGGTAGATTCTAGGTTTGCACACTTGCCGACAATGGATTCAACAAAGACAGACGAACGCAACGAAGGGCCTGAACTTTCCCTATTCCTTCCCGTCCTCGACGAAGAGGACAATCTTCGCCCGATGCACGAGAAGATCCGCGGCGCGCTCGACGCACTCGGGAAATCGGCCGAGGTGATCTATGTCGATGACGGTTCGACCGATAAGTCGCTCGAGATATTGAAGGAGATCGCGGCGAGCGACGACCGAGTCCGGGTGATCTCGCTTCGCCGCAATTACGGCCAGACGGCCGCGATGTCCGCAGGGATCGACGCGGCGAAGGCGAGATCCTGATCCCGATGGACGCCGATCTGCAGAACGATCCGGCGGATATCAAACGCCTGCTCGACAAGCTGGACGAAGGCTACGACGTCGTCTCAGGTTGGCGAAAGAACCGTCAGGACAAGATGGTGTCGCGAAAGATACCGTCGCAGATCGCGAACAGGATCATCTCGTGGATCGGCGGCGTACCGCTGCATGATTACGGCTGCTCGCTAAAGGCCTATCGGCGAGAGGTGATCCAGGATGTTCGGCTCTATGGCGAGATGCACCGATTTATCCCGATCTATGCTTCATGGGCCGGTGCCCGCGTCACCGAGATCCCGGTCGATCACCACGCCCGCACGATGGGCAAATCGAAGTACGGCATCTCGCGTACCGTAAAAGTGATCTTCGACCTGATGACGATCAAGTTCATGGCCGAATATCACACCAAGCCGATCTACGTTTTCGGCACGTTCGGCATGCTCGCGTTCGGCTCGTCGGTCTTGGCCGGGCTCTATGCGATCTTCATGAAACTCGCCGGTCGCCTTGGCCTGCCGCAGTTCCACGCTGACTTCGTCGAAACACCTCTGCCGGTCCTCTGCATAGTGATGTTCGCCATCTCGATCCAGTTTTTCCTGATGGGACTGCTGGCAGAGCTGCTGGTGCGTACCTATCACGAATCGCAGGACAAGGCGATCTATGCGGTGAGGGAGAAGATCGGATGGAACGCGGACGCCTCGTCCGCCAGTTAGTAGCAACACACGCGGACGGGGCGTCCGCGGTCCAAGTATGTGTGGAATAGCAGGTTGGATAAACCTGAAACAATCTGACTCGAACGACGGCGCGGAACCCGTGCTGCACTCGATGTGCGAGCGGATCGTGCATCGGGGGCCGAATTCGGAGGGGTTGTGGCTGGATGAGACGGTTGCGCTTGGGATGCGGCGGCTGTCGGTCATTGATCTTAAGACCGGCGACCAACCGGTTTTCAGTTGCGATAAGTCGGTCATCGTGATGATGAACGGCGAGTTGTACAACTATCGCGAGGTTCGCACCGAACTCGAAAGACGCGGCCACCGGTTCACCACCAAGTCCGACACCGAGATCCTGCCGCACCTTTATGAAGAATACGGCGACGATCTGCTCGAACACGTAAACGGGATGTACGCATTCTCGCTGTGGGATTCGAAGCATAAAAAGCTTATCATCGCTCGCGACCGATTCGGCGAGAAGCCGCTGTACTACGGCGTCTTCGACGGCAAGCTGATCTGGGCGTCCGAACTGAAAGCGATCCTCGCTCATCCGGCCGTCAAACCCGAACTCGATCTCAACGCCGTCCGACATTACGTCTCGTTCGACTACGTCCCGGCACCGATGTCGATCTTCAAGGGCATTCACAAGCTGCCTGCCGCGCATGTTTTGACCGTCGAAAAGGGCGAGGTTAAGACTCGTCGATATTGGGATATCTCGTGGTCAGAACCCGCTGCGTCAGCGGCGGGCCAGTTCGGTGACTCTAATTCGACAAACTGGCCACCCGCTCACGCAGGTGGTTCTGACTTCGCATCCGCCGCTACAAACCTCCGCGAACTCCTCTCCGACGCCGTCGGAATGCGGCTC
>DAIOWA010000550.1:0-2709 GCA_036758705.1 Pyrinomonadaceae bacterium
ACCTGAAATAGATCTTTTTACTATCCGGCGACCAGCGGACACTTGTCGGTTCATATCCAACTAAACCCGGCCCACGCATAATGTTGTCGATGGTCAGGTCAAACTTCTTGACGGGTACGCTTTGCGGCGAAACCGCGATGGTGTTCAGGCAAAAAACGACTATGAAAATGAAAGACAAGATCGATCTCATTTAGTTTCCTTCTCTGCTTTTAGGGTTGTGGAGTTGCGGCTGTCTAAAGTCGGCAAACATGAGCCGCAGAACTTAATATCGTCCAAGCATTTCAGCCCAAGCTGTCATTCACTAGCTTCCAAGAGTGCTTCGAGTACCTTCAATCCGGCCTCGTCCTTTGGCCGCCCCGCGGCTCTTTTAGCAGTAATCAACGCAGGGATAGAGAGTAAATATGCTGAATAGCCATCGAAGTCTATGAGGAGCGATCGCGGGACGAGATCGTCATAGCTGCCTACCCCTTTAACTTCCCCGAGTAAGTCGACATCACCCATCGATGTTTCGAACGTAAAGTTCGTTCCTTGCTGCAGTGTCGTCCAATCAAAAACGTAAGGCAGATTCTCCGGGAAATTTCGTGGCCGCGGATTCAATGGAGTAAGGACCGAGGCTATCCGCTTCAAATTTTCATTCGTTCGCGAATAACAAACGTCCAGGTCCTCAGTTACGTAGTTGCCTCCGTGTCCCCGGATCGCGATTCCGCCAACGATGACGAATTTAACTTCGGCCTGACTAAATCGGCTTGCGATCTCAAAAAGGTCGATCATTGTGACTTGGCCTTACTCCCCGCTTTCGCTCGTCGAACGGCTTCCTGAAATTTCAGCATTGAATTCACAGCCTGGTCATTGCGCTTGATCCTTTCGGCCGGGGTGAAACGAAGGTTCTCGGCCAACATTGTAAGATCGATACCGAAATCTCGGGCTTCAGCTATCTTGCTGCCCGGCTTCGGGTCTAACAACTTTTCCCTCGCTGACCTCTTCATACTCTAAGTTTAGCACTCGAAATTGGCGTACATCGACCCCGATCAGGGCAATTCCAGTGCGGCTGCACGTTTTTCGGCCTTTTGAGCTTCGGTCAGACGGCCGTATTCGTAGATCGCATTTTCCCAGGTGCCGTACATCGCGTTTGGAAGGACGATGAAGCGTTTGCCGAACTCGGGCCGGTCTCTTTCGACCTCGGCGAAGCGGTCGGCTACAGACTTACGTTCGAACGAGCTGGTGAAATCGTCAAGGTTGTCGCCAACCAGCAATACGATCCGATGTTTCTTTGTCGCCATCGACCTGCGAGCGTCTTTGCCCGATTCGGCGGTACGCAAAAGGACGTTGTCTGATGAAACGTCGTTGAAGCCGGCGGTTTTCAAATTCTCGATCGTCGCGGCCTTTTGCACCTCGTCTCTGTTGGATATGAAGAAGATCTTGACGCCTTTTGAAACGGCGTAGTTAAGGAAGTCGACAGCGCCGGGAATTGCCTTGGCCTTTTTCATATCGCCCCACGCGTACCAGTCTGTCTGGCTGAACGGCCTTCCGGTTTTGATCCCGTTCGCTTGTGAGGGTGAGTTGTCCAGCACCGTCTCATCGATATCTACTATGATCGAACGGGGGAGTTTTCGCTGATCTTTTGGAAGCTTCTTGACGTTCTTTTTGTCGAGATCCTCGTCGAGCCGGAGCCGTGCCAGGTTGTACGCTTGATAGCAAAGAGCCCGATATTCAGCCGATTTCTGCATATAAAGCACTGCGGCGGTCTGGTAATCGAGGTCCGCTTTAGGGGCCGTTACTTGGGCAAATGCTATCGAGCCGCAGACTCCGACAAGGCCTGAAAGGATCAGCAGACGCACCGTAGCGTTGAGGTATCGCATAGTAGTTTTCGTTTACGGAAGAGCTTGAAACGATTATAAGTTAACTATGTGCGAAACGCCGAAGGATGAGGCCGAGCAGGATGCTCCGTTCGAGAAGAAGGCCGAGCGTCGTTCTTATTATTACGATGACGCTCACGGCTACAGCGATTACGATCCGGCGGATGAGGCGGACGAAGATGACGCTGACGAATCAGCGTGACGGAGCTTCGGACTGCTCGATATTCACCACGATATTCCGCCATTTTCCCTGACCGAATCTCAGAACGCTTAGCGACGCCCTGGTAATGTGTCCGCACAGGATCGCGAGCCAGATGTGGATAGGCTCAAGGGTCGAAACTCGCTGGATAACGAAACAGATCGACAGCGGTACGACAACCTGCGAAATGATGGAGATGTAGAGAGGGCTTTTCGTATCGCCGCTGCCCTGAAGCCCGCCGGTGTAAGTGAGGGCGACCGTTATGAAAAGGCCTGAAAAAGCGAGCACGCGCAGCAATTGCACGCCCATTTCGACCGCGGCGGGATCGGTGACGTTGAAAGCACCAAGCAGTTGCTGAGGGAAGAAAAAGTAGAAGAACCCGAGAAATGCGGCACCTATTAGTCCGAAACGGGCCGCGACTCCTACTGCTTGATTTGCTCTGTCAGGATGGCCGGCTCCGATGTTCTGTCCTACGACCGCGGCTGCCGCTCCCATCAGCCCGACCGAGGTCCAGGTTACAAACGAGAACAGTTGTGTGTACGAGATCGAGAAGATAGCTTGCGCGGCTTCGCTGTTTGCGAGCGATCCGATGAAATAGAGCATCAGTACGCCGCCGATGTTCATTGCGATGCCTTGAATTCCGGCCGGCAATCC
>DAIOWA010000551.1:0-2707 GCA_036758705.1 Pyrinomonadaceae bacterium
TTTTTCTTTGCTGCGGGTTTCTTTGCTGCCGGCTTCTTAGCTGCTGCCTTTTTTGCGGGAGCGGCCTTCTTCGCCGGAGCGGCCTTCTTCGGAGCAGCGGCTTTCTTTGCAGGAGCGGCTTTCTTTGCCGGAGCTGCCTTCTTAGCCGGAGCTGCCTTCTTTGCAGTTGCGGCCTTTTTAGCCGGAGCTGCTTTCTTCGGTGCAGTGGCTTTCTTAGCCGGAGCTGCCTTCTTTGCCGGGGCCGCTTTTTTCGCGGCCGGCTTCTTTGCTGCTGGTTTCTTAGTGGTTGCTGCCATTAGTATCCTCCGTATATGTTGTGGTGTTAAAAAACTACCGCACTAAATTTAGCATAATTCGTCAACAGGTTGTTAACAAAAAAGTGATGTGTTGCGAAATATTTTTTTGAATTTTTTCATTCGAATTTTCACGTCACTTCACACCATCAAGTGACATCACTCTTCTTCATCGATATTCATCTCGCTGATCTTTCCATTCTCATCCACGATCACACGCCAGAGGAAAACTCTTTTCGCGGTTTCTACGATCGCGCTGATCGTGTCGCGTCCGTCGATCGACTCTCGTTTGAAAAATTTCACGCGCACGATGGGCGCAAATTGCGCGAGTCGTTCGTTCAAATTCTTCGAGCGTTGTGAGGTTAGACTTTGCGCGGCTGATGTCGTGAAGAGGCTTTGATCGAACCGCCCCTCATAGCGGCCGCGAAGCGATTTCTCAATATTTGCGAGCAACACAGGATCTGCTGAAACTGCGGTATTTATTCCCTTTAATGACAGTTTTGGTATATATTCCTTTGCCGCCGTGGTTGCGACGATCGAGCCCATTCCGACCTCGCCTAGATTGGTCAAGGCGATTACTGTGATGTCGCTGTCTATGTAGCGAAAGATCGCCGCACCGAAGCCGGCGGTCTGTCCGGTGTGGCCGATCAACTTGCTTCCGCGTACTTCAGAAATGCGCCAGCCGAATCCGTATGGCGATGGTTTTCCGTTATTGAATGTGAACTGTGTCCATATCTCTTTCTTACTTTGCGCGTTCAAAAGTTTATCTCCGCGAAGAGCTGCTTCCCATTTGGTCATGTCGGTGATAGTCGAGACAATCGAACCTGCTCCCATCAAGTCGGTAAGATCTCCGTCGCGTCCGCTGAAGTGGTTTTGTCTCCACTCGTATCCATTCGCCCGCAACGGAATAATAAACTGCGGATCACGATCGCCCGTCTTCGTCATTCCGAGCGGAACAAAAATTCGCTCACGCATAAAGTCCATATATTTTTTCCCGCTCTGTGTTTCGATGATGTAAGCGAGTAGGTTGAAGCCGCTATTTGAATAAATATTCTTTTCGCCCGGCGTAAATTCAAGAGGATGCGGTGAAAGTTTTTTGATGAAGTCATTGAGCGTCATACGTTCGGAGAGTGAGAAACCGTCGAGCGATGAATAGCTCTTAACGCCTGACGTGTGTGTGAGCAAATGACGAACCGTCACGCTGCTCCATGCTTCAGGCGTGTTCGGAAGATACTTAGATATCTTTTCATCGAGCAAGACTTTGCCGTCCTGCACAAGCAGCATTATTCCGGCGGCGGTCATCTGCTTCGACACCGAGCCGATCTCGAAAACAGTTTCAGTCGTAACGGGAACGTTGAACTCCAGCGTGGCTACTCCGTAGCCTTTCATTCGCACAACTTTGCCGTTCTGCACGACTGCAACGGCGGCTCCGGGAATGTGGCGTTCCGCCATTATCGAACGGATCCGATCGTCCAGTGCATCAGCGTGTGCAAATGAAACGGCGGCCAAAAGAACGAAAGACAGCGAAAATAGAGATCGATTTAATAGCTTCATAATTTGGTGAATGAGAAAGCGGAGTTTTCAGATTCAAGGTATAGGAATACTATTCCTCTATGCAAACAGATGTGTTGATCGTAGGGGCTGGCCCGACCGGATTGGCGTTGGCGAATCAGCTTGCGCGATATGGTGTCGATTTTTTGATCGTCGACAAGCGAGAAGGTACGACGCCGCATTCGCGTGCTATCGGCGTCCAGGCTCGGACGCTGGAGATCTATGATCAGATGGGTATCGCGAACGATCTGATCGCAAAGGGCTGGCACGCGGACAAAGTCCGTTTGATCGGCGGCGGGGAGGTTCGCGGCGAGCTTGATCTTCACGGTCTGGGCGAAGGGATGAGCCCTTTTCCGTTTCTGCTCATCGTCGAACAAGGCCTGCACGAAGCTCTCCTTTACGATCATCTTCGGTCGGGCGGGAACGATGTCAGTTGGGTAACCGAGATGGAGAGCTTCTCGCAAACCGACTCGTCCGTCACGACGATAGTGATCCGCGCCGGCGTTCGTTCCGAGATCTCCGCAAAATATCTCGTCGGCTGTGATGGAGCACACAGTCAAGTTCGTCAGGCTCTCGGTTTGAAGTTCGAAGGCTCGACGTTCGAGCGTCTGTTCTATGTTGCCGACGTTGACATCGACTGGCAGTTTTCTCACGACGCCCTTCACGTAAATCTTGGCGAAGATACGATGACGGCGTTTTTCCCGATGGTCGGAGAACGGCGATGGCGGATAGTCGGTACGTTTCCCGAGGGGCATGACAAAGAGGCGAGTGACATTGCGTTTGATGAGATCGAGCAGCAGGTGACGGCGGATACGTCGCTCAAGTTTGACATCACTAAGATCCATTGGAGTTCGGTATACAAA
>DAIOWA010000552.1:0-2698 GCA_036758705.1 Pyrinomonadaceae bacterium
AGGTGCCATTTCGACTTGCCGAGAATATTGCCGAGGTTATACGCAAACCCTTCGTCAAACACCTGCTCGAACTGCTTGCCGACGACCTCGTTGCGAGGCATTTCCATCATCTCTTCAAACGTGGAATTGCATCGCGTGATCGATCCATTTTCATCGACGGCGAGCAGGCCGACGTTTACCGATTCGACGATCGATTCATTAAACTCTTTGAGCAGCGAAAGCTCTTCGGTTTGCTGTCTTTGCTGCTGATAAAGGCCGCTGTTCTCGATCGCGACGGCGATATAGCCGGAGATAGTCTTCAGGATCTCAAGGTCTTCGGATGAAAGCAGCGAACCGTCTTTCGCACGCCCCAAGCCGATCACCGCGACCATCTTGCTGCGAACGACGCACGGGACGTAGTAATGCAGTTCCTGACGAACGGTGAGGTGGTGCCCGTTGCTGTTCCCATTCCCGTTGCCGTTGCCGTTGCCGTTAGTCGGAGTAAACGTAACTTCCGTATCGCCGCTGTCGATCTCGTCCGCCCGGACGATCCCCTTTTCGGCAGATTTTTGGCGGATCATCTGCTTGAAATCCGCCGGGATGCGGTAATGGTCGCTCAGGCCGACGGACTTGGCGATGCGGTATTGTCCGGGACGCGATTCATCTTCGGTGAAAACCGCGACCTTCTCGACATCGAGTACCTGCTGAAGCCGTTCGGTAAGCCCGTCTAACAGCGGCTCGATCGCGGTTGTGGCAGATAGTGTTCGGCCAAAATCAAGCAGCCCGCTGCGAAGGTCGTAGCGCGTGCCGTAAAAATATCGCTCAACGCGTTCCTGCAGAAAATTCTTGAGCGGTTCGCTCAGCATCACGATCGCCGCCATCGCGACAACCGCGATCAGCGCTCGAAGCGTGATCTCTGTCGGTGAAAGGTCGCTGCCAACCGCGAGGTATACGAGGCCAAGGGCAACCGCCCCGATCATCATCGCGATCAGGATCGTGGTCGCCGCATAGACCACCGCACGCCGAACTACCACGTCGACGTCCATCAACCGATACCGCACGACCGAATGGCCAAAACTCAGCGGGATCAACGCGAGCGGCAGGGTCGTTAGAGCGACCGTGAACGTGTCGTCCGGCAGGTATACGAACCGGCGGGCGATCTGTACGCCCACGATCGGGATGACTGAAAGGATCGTCCCGAGCATCGCCCACTTCAAACGCTGTCTGACCAATGGTTGCGAGCTTGTGAAGAACCGCCACAGGATGACCGCCGAACCGACCGTGATTCCCGCTACGAAATGGAAAAGCAGGCCTTGGTTAAGGATCGGGATCAGACCGTTTGCCGCTACGAACAGGTTGATCGGCGTTCCGATCGACACAGGAAGCAGGTGCGGCAGAATGAAGGCCGCTACTGACAAAACTGACAGGACCGCGGCTGGAATATACAGCGCATAGGTCTTCCAGGGTTTCGCGTCCAGCACCTGACTCCGAACCGGATACCGCAGGCAGAAATGCGCGAATATCGGGACGAAAAAGGCGAACGCCAGGTCATCGATCAGGCTGATCGCACCGTCGATGTCCTGCTCGAAACCGAGCGAGTGGTAGACGTGGAAAACAAACGCGACCAGACACAGCGTCGCAAAATGAAGGACGAACGGCGAACGACTGCCCTGTTTGAACAGCACGAAAATGCCGACGCAAAGCCACATCAAACCGACGATCGAGAGAAAGATGATCGACGGAGTCCACCTCGGAAGCGAATCAATATTCCGGAGGTCAGCAAAATAGACGTTATTTGTGAAAGAGTAAGGCTTCTCGATCTGGTAGGTCAGCGTGCCGCCGATCCCGACAGCATCGAGGTACATCGGCACGTCCGCGACAGAAACGACATCATCGAGGGTCTTGCCGTCGAGGCTGATGCGAAGCAGTCGGTCGCCTTGAGAAATGCCGGCGCGCGATCCTGAAAGCCCAGGCAGGACCTTTTCAGCAAAGATACCGTTGTCCTTCTGAACCCACAGAATTCCATCGGTCGGGGGAAGGTTTCGCGAAGCCCGCTGGGAAAGATTCAGTGCGCCGCCGGCTACAAGCAGCACGGCAACGACCAACCAGATCAGACTCCAACTTGTAAGTACCTTTCCCTTCATCGAGTGGGCAAACTACCGCATCGGTTAAAAGATGCAACCTTCGTTCCAACGGGCAGTTTTGATCACGAGAAACTAAACCTCTCTAACTAAACAGTTTATAGCCTTAGTCAAGCCCTAAAACACGCGCTCAGCCGTCTTGATATCCAAAAATCTATTGGTCATCCAATTATTCGGAGAAGAGCTCTCAATTAGAAAAAGGCTCGGTGAAAGCAATATTCCACACGAGCCATGCGATCTTTCTTATCTTTATCAGAATCTAACGAGGATCCCGCCTCTGAGCGTGCGGCCTTGTCCCGTCAATTTCAAGCCGCCTTCGTCACCCGAAACGCCCGCCTGAAAGTCAAAAATGTTTCTCGCATCGACGATCGCCTGAGCGTGGATCGGAAGGCCGAGCGTCGGAAGATCCTGCGTAACAAGGACGCTCATGCTCGGGTCGTAAATGGCGAGTTTCCCGTGGAACGGATCGATCGCGAATACCGCCGCATCTGGCGAGAGCCGGAATACGGTCTTGACGTTCGTGCCGGTCTTAAAGTCGGCATCGACCTGCCCAAAGAACGACTGGAAAAAGCTGTTTT
>DAIOWA010000553.1:0-2691 GCA_036758705.1 Pyrinomonadaceae bacterium
ATCCATCAGGGTCTTGTCAAGCAGGCGCGCCAATGTCTCGCCTGCGGCACCGATGTGCTCTTCAGCGATCTTTAAGCGATCTTTTTTTGTGCGTTATTTTTGGACATCCGGCCAAGAGCGTCCGGCGGTAAGAGGTAGTGTCGTGCGATCTTAATTTTCGAGGCGGTAAGACGGCCCGCGGGAATTTCCGTGGCGGCCGCGGTCAACTCTGGCGATGAGGGGCAAAAAACTTCTTGCGAGTGCGTTGCATCTGTGATACATTGTTCTGGTTAAGGGATTCCCCTCCCTCAACGCGAAACTTATGATCGACAGATTTACCAGATTTGAAGGAAGTCCTAATGGACGGTTCAAGGACCGCGTACGTGTAACGCTTTCGCCGAAGAAGTTCTTCGCGTTAAACTCGACCGCGTATCGGGCACTCGGCACGCCGACGGCCATCGCCTTCTATTTTGACGAGCAAGAAAAGAAGATCGCCCTACGCCGCTGCGACCCGAGCAAGAAATACGCCTTCCGCGTCCGCAAGGAAAAAGACAAGGAATATTACGTCATCTACGCTGCCGCCTTCTGCACCCATTATCTCATCAAGACCAAGCGGACCGTCCTCTTCGACGAACCCGAACAACGACCCGACTTCATGCTCGTCCTCGACATGGCCAAAACAATAAACGTCAACCGCGGCTCGCGCTAGGCAGAAACACGACCGTTAGGAAGTGTGTCCAGCACCGCCGATCCAAGCCGCGACAGAATGAGGCCTCATCAGGTTCTTTCCGGTTCATTCCGTTCAGTGGTGAAAACTAAACCACAGACCATGAATAACAGGAACGAACGATCGTCGTGTTCATTCCTATTCCTCCTGTTCATCTTGCTCTGTGGTTTCGGTTTCGGAGAACCACTGACCAAGATGAGCGGGAGGAACAAGAGGAAGCCGGAATGTCAGAATATCGCAACAACGCAGATCCGACACCGGGTTGATCCCGGGTTGATCGTCGGAGCCATCCGTTTAGTTGCCCGAAACCCGCACTAATGCTAAATTGGCGTAACTTTTCCCATGAACACCCTCTATTACGGCGACAACCTGAACATCTTGCGGGACTACATCAAGGACGAGTCCGTCGACTTGATCTATCTGGACCCGCCTTTCAATTCCAACCGCAATTACAACGTCCTGTTCAAGAACGAAACGGGCACGGAGTCCGAGTCGCAGATAACGGCGTTCGAGGACACGTGGCATTGGAATCTTCAGGCCGAGCAGACCTATAACGAACTGATAAACGAACCCGATCAGGTCGGGCGAATGGTCGAAGCCTTCCGCAGCTTCATCGGCCAAAACCAGATGATGGCATATCTCGTGATGATGGCCGTCCGGTTGAAGGAATTACACCGCGTCCTCAAGCCAACCGGCTCGCTCTATCTTCACTGCGATCCAACTGCTTCGCATTATTTGAAGATTCTGTTAGATACGATTTTCGGTGGTACCAATTTCCGAAATGAGATCGTTTGGAAACGCCAGACTGCTCACAGCGATGCTAAGAAGAGGTTTGGAAATCTAATTGACGTGATTCTCTTCTACGGCAAGACTTCGGATGCCTTTTTCCGTCCAGTGTACGGAGAGCATGACCCTGAATATATAAAGAAGTTCTATCGTCACGACGACAATGACGGTCGAGGAGTCTATCAGCTCGCGGACATGACAAGTCCAAATCCACGGCCAAACATGATGTACGACTGGAAAGGATTTTCATTCCCAACGAATGGCTGGAGATATGAGAAAGCAACAATGGAACGTCTTGATAATGAAGGACGCATCTATTATCCGACTGATAATGCCGGAAACTACGATACTGGCAAACGACTTCGCCTGAAGAGGTACTTAAACGATCTTGAAGGATCGATTGTAACTAACGTTTGGACTGATATTAATCCGCTTCATGCATCGATGGCGGAAATGCTGGGCTACCCAACACAAAAACCCGTCGCGTTGCTTGAGCGAATTATTCTGGCGTCTTCAAATGAAGGCGATGTTGTTCTTGATCCGTTCTGTGGATGCGGGACAACGATCGCGGCGGCACAGAAACTGAATCGGGAGTGGATCGGTATAGATGTCACGCATCTGAGCGTCGGCTTGCAGAAACTGCGGCTTAAGGATTCGTTTGGATTAACCGCGCTGACGCAATCACAGGCGGATAAATATAAGGAACTTCCGCCCGATACCTACAAGGTCGTGGGCCAGCCCGAGGACCTCGAAGGTGCGAAAGAACTCGCGGCGAGA
Organism: Pyrinomonadaceae bacterium; assembly: GCA_036758705.1. Lineage (GTDB taxonomy): Bacteria > Acidobacteriota > Blastocatellia > Pyrinomonadales > Pyrinomonadaceae > OLB17. Next base: position 2,270 of record DAIOWA010000553.1, read on the forward strand.
GACAAATACGGCTTTCAATGGTGGGTTCTCCCCCTTATCGGTGCAAAAGCTTTTGGTTCCGAGGCCGGTAAGAAGGAAGGCAAAAAAGGCGCCGACGGCGGCATCGACGGAAACATCGTCTTTACCGACGATAACTCCGGCAAGGCAAAGCGTGTCGTCGTCTCGGTAAAAGGCGGCGGCGTAAACGTCGCCCAGATCCGCGACCTCGCCCACGTAGTAGACCGAGAAAAAGCCGCCATCGGAGTCTTCCTCTCCCTCGAACCGCCAACCAAACCAATGCAAGAAGAAGCCGTCGGCGCCGGCTTCTACCATTCCCCCGGCTGGAACAAAGACTACCCAAAGATCCAAATCCTAACCGTCGAAGAACTCCTAGCCGGAAAAAACGTCCAACTCCCGCCGAACATCGGTACATTCAAGCAAGC
>DAIOWA010000554.1:0-2684 GCA_036758705.1 Pyrinomonadaceae bacterium
CGCATTGAACAAGCTCGGAGCGATGGCAGGATCGATGCCAGCGTAAAGAGCGGTTACCAGCGAATGAATTCAGGGTTCCCCCTAAACGGCTTTGATGACCGCGGGCTTCTGCGGCCAATCCAGGACGTTTTTCACCTTTTCACTTTCGGCGTTGAGATCGATCTGCCGGTCCGTAATCGAAATCAAGGTGCAATTGAAGCCGCGACGTTCGAACGGGAAGCGGCACGGCGTCGCATCGAGTTTGGTGAATTGACGGTTCGCCGCGAGGTTTCATCGGCGTTCGCCCGTTACAATCGGGCCGTGAGATCGCTCTCATTCATTCAAAACGGCGTCCGCGATCAGGCGAGTGTTAACTTATCGGTGATAAAGCAGACCTATGAACTTGGTTCCAGGACCTTACTCGACTACATAGCCGAGCAGCGGCGTTTTCTAGATGTCGAGAATGAGCTGATCGATGCTCAGCTTGAAACCTATTTGACGAACATCGAGATTATGCGTGCGACGAATGCTCCGGGCCTTAAATAAACACGAGATGTACGAAGAAAATCAAGAATTTGAAGAAGATCAAGTAGGCACATCTGCCGTTAGTCAAAATCCTCGGCGTATGGCTTTGCTAATTGCGACGGGTGTCATCGGCGTTTTGGTTCTTGGATCGATACTGATCTGGATCTTCCGCAGTCGCGAAGGAGGAACAGTGGTGGCCCCGCCGCGCGCGGTTTCATTCGGCAACGACAGCGGCCAGCCGACCGGCGGCACAACGAGTGAGCAAACGATCACAATCCAGCCCGATCAAATAGACAAGATCGGCCTTAAGATCGAGACTGTCGGAGAAACGCTTTCGGGTGAAGCGATGTCAGTTGCCGCGACCGGAGTCGTTCAACCAAATGCTTACAAGGAAACTCCAGTCATTTCGCTTCTCGGTGGCGTGTTACGCAAAGTCAACGGTGAGCTGGGTCAAGAAGTTGGTAGAGGCCAAACCCTCGCCACCATCTTTAGTGACGAGCTGGCTGCATCGCAGTCGCGTTACCTGGCCCTACAAACCGAGGCCCAAACCTCACGGCAAAACTACGACCGCACGTCTCGCCTTGTTCAACTAAGTCCGGTGAGCAATGCGGAACTCGACCAAGCATTAAAAGCTTTGAAAATTGCCGAAGCGGAACTGATCGAACATCACAAACATCATGAGCGAACTGAAAAGCTGCTTGCGATCGGGGCCGTCAGCCGCGAAGAATTTGAAATGGCTACGACCAGGATAAAAACGTCCGAGGCTAACGTCGAAGAAGCAAAGAGACGCTACACCCGCGCAGTTCAGGTTGCAGAGATCAATCCCGTCAGCCGAACTGAGTTTGAGCAGGCGGCGGTCAAGCGGCAGACCGCTGAGTCCGACCTCGCAACCGCTAAGCAAAGGCTACTGCTGTTTGGCTTGTCACAGCAGCGTGTGAATTCTCTTCGGTCTCCAACTCAGATAACGTCCGAGGTTAGTATTACCGCACCGCTTTCAGGCACGATCACGAAACGATTTCTAAATCAGGGCGAAGTCGTAGAAGCAAATAAAGAGATAATGCGCGTGACGAATCTTACAAGCGTATGGGTGATCGCCCAGGTGTATGAAAAAGACATCAATTTGCTTCGAAGCGGAAGCGGCGCCAGTGTAACTACTGATTCTTACCCCGGTCGACTATTTCGCGGCCACGTCACTTATATCGACCCGAACATCAATCAAGATACGAGAACGGCCCAAGTGCGTGTCGAACTCGAAAACCCGGGGCAGGTTTTGAAGATCGGTATGTATGTCAATGTAGCGTTCGGCTCGATGGGTGTCGCCGAGCGGACTATGCCTACCATCACATCGTCTGCCGTTCAAAATCTGAATGACAAACAGGTGGTTTTTGCCGCCACCGACCAACCGAATGTCTTTGCCGTAAAGCCCGTCCGCCTGGGAAAGGAAGACAACGGCAAATTTATCGTTTTGGAAGGCTTGAATGTGGGTGACCGGATCGTTACCGAAGGCAGTTTCCTGCTTCGCGCGGAATTGTTGAAAGTGGGAAACCGGTAGATTCAGCGATTGTCTTTTTTCAAGATCGGCAAGGATCTTTGCCTAACGCCGGCCCTACCAAGAAGAGAATATGAATCTCGCGTCGAGAAATCGGATCAATTCTTCGGCCCCTGGTCCGATGCCTTCAAAATGTGTTCAGCGATACGTTTAGAGGACGGAACTCCGCCCGGAAAGAGCCGTCAGGACGGTTCGGGGAAAGGTGGTTTAGGTACGGGCAAATCGAAAATATCTTTCCCGTTCAGCAGAATGGTGGGAGTCGGATAGCCCGTTCGCGGATCGTCCTGTTGAAGCGTGCTTTGATGAATAACGGTGTAGTCGGCGGAGATCTGCCCTTCCGCTATCGCCTGCCTCAAGTTCTCCAACATTACTGGAGTATTCCTACACCCGTCGCGAGTTAGAAACTCTAAATGCAAACGAGTTGGATTCGCTGTTTCCAAAGACACTGTTTGATTGGCCGTACAAGCAGAGAATGCGAGCACCAATAGTAAGACGAAATTTATATATCTCATGCGGTCATCGCTGGTTTAATATTTGGCGTTGGATTTCTCTGGGTTGGTTCTCGTTGTTGCGATTCAAACTGACCCACTACCAAATATCTGGTGCGCTTACGCGCGCGTTGTTCGACGTT
>DAIOWA010000555.1:0-2682 GCA_036758705.1 Pyrinomonadaceae bacterium
GATCGGTTTTGCATTCCTTTCGATCGTCACAACGCTCTTCATTCAGAATCCCATATGGCAATCGGCCGGCGAGAACTTCTACAACGAAGGGGATATTGCGCGAGAGGCGATCATCGCTCCGGCTGATATCTATTTTGTCGACGAGGCGGCAACGGAACGCGATCGCGAAACTGCTCGGTCGGCGATCCCACCGAATTTTACGCTCGAATCAAGGCGCGGAGATGAGGCCGTTCAGAATTTTCGTGCGGCATGGGATAAACTCAACCGATCGCAGGATAGCGCGACCCCCAAGTCAAACTCCAATTCTCAGAAAGATGTGGAATGGCACGGCGCCGGCGGAGCCCAACTGGGAAAGATCTTCACCGCGCGACGGTTCACGTCGAATGAACTCGATCTGATATCGAGGGCACTGCGTGAGAACGCATCGGGAGATATCTACGCCGATCAGGATGCGGAGCACCTTCAGAGTGAGGTCGAAATAATAGACCGCCAGCGTCCCGGCGACACGAGACAGGCGCGGAATCCGGTCTCGACCATGACTCCGCTTTCGCAAGCTCACGAGAAACTTGCTGCGTCGATCGATTCGATACCCAGCCTTTCCGACGATGAGGTCAAGGCGTTCGTTGCGGCGACGACACCGCTAGTTCAACCAAGCGTCATTTATGATGCAGCGGCGACCGATCTGCTCCGCAGCCAGGTGGCTGAAGGAGTCCCGGCCGTAACGATCTCGCTTAAGCGCGGCCAAAAGATCGCTGATCAAGGCGACATCATAACGCCCGACATACTTTCCAAGATCAGTGCGATCAGTAACTACAGCTCGTCTACACGCAAGTACAACCGGTTCTTCGGCCTGCTCGCGTTGATCGCGGCGCTCTATTGGGGAGCGTGGAAGTTTATCGAGCACCGCGGCATCGTACCGCGTCTCGCACTGTCGCAGCAGCGGACCTTCGCATTGCTCGGGTTCATCGTCCTTGCTCAAACCGTGCTGATGGCGGTGTTTTTCCGGCTCCCGGATTTTACGGCGTCGCAGAACATCAAGGCTCCGCTGAATGATCCGACGCTTTGGTCGTTCGCGGTTCCGTTTGCGTTCGGCAGCCTGCTGATGACACTGCTTGCGGATCGGCGAACCGCGATCTTCACGGGATTATTTACGGCTCTGTTGGCGGGATTCCTGGCTCCGAGAGGATTGGAGTTTACCGTATTTGCAGCGATAGGTTCTTCGGTCGCGGTCTATGGCATCAACCAATATCGGACACGGCAGACGGTAACGATCGCGGGATCTCTTGTCGGCCTCGCCAGCGCACTTTCAGCTGTTGCACTGATCGGTTATATGCAGCAGCCGTTTGTTCTGAACACCGTCCTCCTTGCGATCGCGTGCGGTTTGGCAGGCGGGATAATTACCTCGGCTGCCGTTGCGGTATTTATGCCGGTATGCGAATCGCTGTTCGGTATCCTGACAGACGTAAAGCTGCTTGAGCTGTCGAACGCGGATCTTCCCGCACTCGGCCAATTGGCTCTGCGGGCACCGGGAACGAATCAGCATTCGCACGCAGTTGGACAGTTGGCTGAGGAAGCGTGCCGTGTTGTCGGTGGAAATGCCTTACTTACCAGGATCGGGGCGTTATATCACGACATCGGTAAGACGGCGGCCCCCGAGCACTTCGTCGAAAACCAATCAGGTAAGAATCCGCACGATCGACTTAAGCCTGCACAATCCGCGAAGATCATCATCAGCCACGTTACTTACGGCATCAAGCTCGCGAAGGAAATGGGGCTGCCGCAGCGGATCATCGACTTCATTCCGCAGCACCACGGTACGCGAACTCTGCATTATTTTCTAAAGAAAGCTCAGGCTGAGGCGCGCGAATCTGATGAGATCTCGGAGAACGATTTCCGGTATCCCGGCCCGAAGCCGCAGTTTCGCGAAGCCGCGATAATGATGATCGCCGATTCGTGCGAGGCGGCGGCAAGATCGCTCGCCGAGCCGAATCCCGAGAACATCCGGTTCATCGTCACGAAGATCATCGACGCTATCGTGAGCGACGATCAGCTCGATGAATGCGATCTCACACTGCGGGAATTGACCCAGATCCGCGAGGCGATGATCCGCTCGCTGATCGCCATCTATCACTCACGGGTCGATTACCCCGGATACGTCCCGCCGCCGTCCGGTGCCTTCAAGATCGTACCTGAGATTGACAGCGAGGAACGCGGAATGAAGTGGGCTGATCCGCGAGACATTCCCGTTTCACCCGGCGGCGAGATCGAGGACGAAGCATTTGACCGTAAGAACGAGACCGAACGATCCGTGACGACTTTTGGAACCGGGGGGGGATCTGGTTGAACACATAATGACGCAGATCACCGACTTCTTTATCCGGCACAGCGACAAGACTTGGTTCGGCATCGCTGTAATCGTCCTCGCGTGTTTCGTCACGATCATTCTCCCCATCTATCTTGGCGGAATTCGAATCATCCCCGATTTAAGGTCGTATGTGAATTTCGCCCAGGCATTCCAAGAGGCTTTTGACCACGGGCGTTTGTGTCCCGAGTGGACCGGCGACAACCTGGGTTTCGGAAGCGTCGGTATACGATTTTACCCACCGCTCGCGCCCCTGCTGACCGCGCTCGTAAAATCAGTTACCGAAGATTGGTATCTTGCGTTCTGGATCAGCCTTTTTT
>DAIOWA010000556.1:0-2678 GCA_036758705.1 Pyrinomonadaceae bacterium
CATAGTTACACACGGCCAACTGGCAAACGAACTTCTTTCGGCGGCCGAGACCGTTGTCGGCGATATTAGCCATGTGACGGCCGTTTCTATCGGTTGGCACGACGATGTCGAGATGGCTCAGGATCAGGTAAAGCGTGCGATCGCATCCGTGTCGGACGGCGCCGGGGTTCTTGTTATGACCGATATGTTCGGCGGCACACCGACGAACATCGCGGCGATGTTCTTGAAGGATGGCGAAGTCGAGATAGTAACCGGGGTGAACCTGCCAATGGTCATCAAACTTGCTTCGAACAGCAAGGATCTTAGCCTTTCGGAACTCGCTCAGGAAGTTGAGTCGCAAGGCAAGCAGTCGATATATCGGACCGGAGCGTTGCTCGAGCCGCAGAGATCTAAGAAGGATGCTTGAAAGCACGATATTGGTGGTCAACCGGCTTGGGCTGCACGCCCGGGCCGCAGCTCAATTGGTGCGGCTGGCATCTAGATTTCAGAGCGGAGTAACTTTGTTTCGAGCCGATGGAAACGTATTTGCGAATGCGAAATCAATCTTAAGCGTGCTTGCTCTTGCCGCAGGTAATGGCACAGAACTCGCGATCAGGGTTGAAGGCGAGGACGAGGACGCGGCACTCAAGGAGATCGAGAATCTATTCGCGAACGGATTTGGCGAAAGTCTTTAGATATTGAATGAGCAGTGAAGCAAACAAGGGCTCGGTTGGAATATTAGGGATACCGCTTGGGTTCGGTGCAGGCCAAACCGGCAGCGAACTTGGTGTCGAGGCAATGCGGCTATCAAAGATCCGCGGGGAAACGTTGGCACAGCATATTGCCGGGCTCGGATTCGCCGTTGCCGATCACGGTAATGCCGAGATCGTGCGTCCAAGCTATGTGGCGAATGGCGAGAATCCGAAATATCTCGCCGAGATGGTTGCGTCGAGTCAAAACACGTTCGCAGCCGTCTCTGCCATCCTGAATGCCGGCGAAACGCCTGTGCTGTTAGGCGGTGATCATTCGGTCGCGATCGGGACCTTTTCAGCGGTTTCCAGTTTTTATCACCAGCGGAATGAGGATGTCGGGCTGATATGGTTCGACGCACACGCGGACATCAATACGCCTGAAACGTCGTCGTCGGGCAACATTCACGGTATGCCGCTAGCGATACTGCTCGGTGAAGGCCCGCAGGAGTTGGTCGGGCTAGGCGGATTCTCGCCCAAGCTAAATAAGAAATATTTCGCACACGTGGGTGCGCGTGATCTTGATGCGGGAGAACGCGATCGCATTCGTTCGCATGGGCTGCGCGATCAGTTTTTTACGATGAGCGACATCGACAAACGCGGTATGCTGGCGTGCGTCGAAGATGCCATTGCTATCGCCTCGAAGGCTCCGGGTGGGTTTGCGGTTACTTTCGACGTCGACTGTATCGACCCGCGGTTCGCACCCGGCTCAGGTACGCTTGTTCGCGGCGGCGCGACGTATCGCGAAGCCCATCTTGCCCTCGAAGTCATTGCCGAACACGGCGGGCTGCGATCGTTCGAGATCGTCGAGGTAAACCCGATGCTCGATCAGAGCAATATCACCGTCGAACTCGCCATCGAACTTGTGCTTTCCGCTCTCGGAAAAACCATCATCTGACCCGTTCATTTATGAAACCACGCATCGCAGTTATTTTTGGCGGCCGCTCAGGCGAGCACGATGTTTCGATCCGGTCGGCCAAGGCCGTGATCGAGAACATCGACAAGTCCAAATATTCCGTCGTCCCGATCGCGATAGATCACGCCGGGCACTGGCTTGATCCGAAGGTTTCCGCTGGACTGCTCCCGGGTGAAACGCTTGAATTGATCGCGTCGGACGTTGCGGAGATGTCGGATGAAGCAGTGGCGTTGGTTGGCGATCCGAAGTATCAAGGGATGATCGGGATCAAAGATCAGTCGCCGCTGGGTATCGACGTGGTGTTCCCGGTCCTTCACGGAACATTCGGTGAGGATGGAACGATCCAGGGCCTCTTCGAGATGGCGGATGTTCCGTATGTGGGTTGTGGAGTTCTCGGGTCGTCGTGTGGAATGGACAAGGTAGTGATGAAGGCCCTGTTCAAGGAAGCAGGTTTGCCCATCTGCCGTTACGATTGGTTTCTTCGACGGCACTGGGAAGCGGATGAAGTTGCGATCCTTGATCGGATCGAAAAGACCGTCGGATATCCTTGCTTCGTGAAACCTGCAAATCTCGGCTCATCCGTCGGAGTTTCACGGGCGGAAACGCGGCAGGAGCTTCGTCGCGGAATCTCAACCGCAGCGGAATACGATCGGCGGATCATCGTCGAAGAAGGCCTAAAGATGCGCGAGATCGAATGCGCGATCCTTGGCAATGACGAGCCGATCGCGAGTCAGCCGGGCGAATACATCATTCGAAACAAGGACAAGGCGTTTTTGGATTACACCGAGAAGTACGACGGTACGGGCAACAATGAGTTTGTCGTACCGGCTCCGGTTTCGGCGGAACTCGCGGCGAAGGTTCAGGAGCTTGCAGTTAAGGCGTTTAAGGCGGTGGACGGGGCCGGACTGGCTCGCGTCGATTTCTTCCTGCGGACAGACAACGGGGCGTTGCTGGTGAACGAGATCAATACCTTGCCGGGGCTGACCGATGCATCCGGCTATCCAAAGATGTGGGCCGGATCGGGGAAGGCATTT
>DAIOWA010000557.1:0-2678 GCA_036758705.1 Pyrinomonadaceae bacterium
GCGGGACTGATCTTCATCGTCGCGTTTATGTTGATCTATTATCGCGGATCAGGAATCAATGCCGTTATTGGGCTGGTTCTCAATCTGCTGCTGACAATGGCTGCATTGGTCGTGTTGGACTCGACGTTAACTCTTCCTGGAATTGCCGGACTGATTCTCGGCATCGGTATGGCGGTCGACTCTAACGTGCTCATCTTTGAGCGAATGCGCGAAGAATTGACGGCCGGTAAGAAGGTCGCCGATGCTGTCCAAGTCGGTTTTGACAAGGCGTTCGTGACGATCATTGATTCGCACGTAACTACGATCCTGTCGGCTGTGATCCTTTATTTATACGGTTCCGGCCCGATCCGCGGGTTCGCGGTCACCCTTATTCTTGGGTTGCTGATCAACCTTTTCTCCGCCGTGTTCGTATCGCGGACCATCTTCGGCTGGCTTCTGGCTCGAAACCCGAATATGGAGAAACTCAGTATCTAGTTTTAGTTTCGCCGAGGTCAGAATCCGACGCGATGATAAGTAAAAAGTAATGTTTCAAATTCTTCCGAAGATCAATGTTGACTGGATGGGCATCCGCAAGCCGCTCATCGCGATCTCAATTGTAATTTTGCTCGCGGGCCTTTTCTCCGCTATCGGTCGCCAGTTCACTCCGGGCGGTACGGACGCCTTCAATCTGGGTGTGGATTTCCAGGGCGGGACTGTAATAACGGCAAAGTTCAAACAGAAGCCCTCTGTTGACGAGATTCGGACGGCCCTAAACAATGCCGGGATCAACGAGCCGATCATTCAGGATTCAACTGACAAGACTGACGAGGTTCTGATCAAGGTGCCGCTTCTTGAAGGAACGGGCGAGGCAGCGACCGAAGCCGAAACGGTTAATCAGGTGAATGTCGGCCGTGAATCCGTGAAGGGAGCATTGAATACCTTCGGAGCCGAAGCATCTCCCGAACTTTCACTTCCGGATGATCCTAACGCTGCCTATAAGATCGTCGGTACAGATTCGGTTGGTCCGGTTGCGGGAGCACAGTTAAGAAATCAAGCCGTGATCGCGACCTTGCTCGGAATGATCGGCATCCTGTTGTTCATCGCATTTCGGTATGACTGGACCTATGCCGCCGGAGCTGTTATCGCTGTATTCCACGACGTTCTGATCACGCTTGCCTTTTTCTCGATCTTTCAGTGGGAAGTAAGTCTCACAGTTCTTGCAGCGTTTCTGACGCTCGTCGGATTCTCAGTTAACGACTCGATCGTTATCTTCGACCGTATCCGCGAGAATATGTCGTTGAATCGCGACCAGTCCGTCTATCAGCTAACCAATGATTCGATCAACCAGACCATGTCCCGGACGATCGTAACCAATGGACTCGTATTCTTGTCCGTTCTCGCCCTCGTCTTTTTTGGCGGAGAAGTGCTGCGCGGATTTTCGCTGGCGCTGTTCGTGGGTTCGATCGCAGGTACATATTCGACCATCGCCATCGCCAGTCCGATCGCTTTGTGGTGGCAGGGTAAGATCGGTGGAGCTCAAATGAAGGATGTGCATGTCGCCGCTCAGCCGACTGGCGAAAAGCTCGCTTCAGCTTCACGACGTTCCGTTACGAGACGGCCTGTAACACGATAAGTTTTTCGGGAACAATTTCCGATAGTTGGTGTCTAAATTACCGTACAATTGCCGCGTCCGATTGGACAGGTTGATCTTGATGCGGATGTAAAGGGCTTCGATAAGCGTTTGTAATAGACCTGACTGTAAAGTTTCGTCAAATGTTATAAATCGTGCCCGTTATTCTTGACTTTCGTATTGTAAGTAAATAGACTTCTCTACGTTGCTGGTCAATTAGAATTTTGCATCTGCGTCTTTCCGTGAATTTCGAGTTCGGGATTCGGGAATGTCGGATTTTCTTTATGTTGCCGGCAGTCTTGAAAACCCCGCACAGTCAATAGTATTGATTTCGAAACTCACTGAAAATCGCGGCGATAGAATCCGTCTGAACACTTTCTGATCTGGAGTGTAAAGGCTGAATTTCTACAACGCCGATTTTGTGTGTAGACATCTAAAGATTTGGAAGGTTTTCGCATACCCTGACCTAGTTTGGCACCGGTAGAGAAGGGAGGAAGATACGATGTTAGACCAATTAGTTGAATCAAAAAGTCATGCCGGCGAAGATTCTAAACGCGGAGGCCTCTTGCTTACCACGTTCGTGCTTCTGTCGCTGGTACTTGTGAGCGCATGGCTCTATAGCCTCTTTGCCAAAGACTTCGCGATGGGTGGCGACGATCTGTCGCTTGATACACTTGTGGCGCCGCCGGTCATCGAGGAAGCCCCCGAGCCGGAACCCGAGAAGCAGCCGGAGCAGCAGAAGGATCCGAACGTTGATATCCGTAAAGAGATCATCGCTGCGATGACGGAAACCCCGCCCAAGCCGCCTGACACAGTCAGCGTTGTAAAGAACACTGTCAAAGAGCGCGATCCGGATCGGTTCACGGTTAAGGGCGACCGAGACTATACGGCAGCCAATGCGCCTCCGCCGGACTATACCGGCCCCGTAAACACGTCGGGAACGGGCAGCAATAGCGGTAACTTTGGTGGTGGCGGTGACGGCGACACCGGTGGTGCCGCCCCTCCGCCTGCTCCGCCGAAGCCGAAACCGGTTCCGAAGCAGATCTCTGGTGGTGTACTCAACGGTAAG
>DAIOWA010000558.1:0-2673 GCA_036758705.1 Pyrinomonadaceae bacterium
ACAACGGCGTTGCGATCCTATCGAAATTTCCGATCACGGATGTGCAGAAGAATTTCCTGGACGACGATGACGAATCGCCGAAGCGGATGATATCGGCGACCGTCAACGGCGTCAAGATCGTCAACACGTACATCCCGAACGGCACTGATCTGTGGACGGAGAAGTTCACGTTCAAGCTCGATTGGCTGATGCGGCTGCGTCGATACTTTGACGACCTTTGCGACAGTTCGAAAGACGTTCTGCTCTGCGGCGATTTCAACGTGGCGATGGAAGACGCCGACGTCTGGAGCGTCCCGCGTTGGACCAGGAAACTGCATTTCTCGATCACCGAACGCGCCGCTATGTACAACGTCAAGCAATGGGGATTTACCGATCTGTTTCGTCACCTGAACGGCAACGTGCAGGAATTTTCCTGGTGGGATTACCGTGCCGGTGCCTGGCAAAACAACCACGGCCTCCGCATCGACCACATCTGGACCTCGCCCTCGCTTACCGCCAAAGCCAAGTCGTGCGTGATCGATAAGACTCCACGGTTCCTCGAAAAGCCTAGCGACCACGCTCCGGTTGTTGCGGAGTTTGAGGTCTAGCTGGCAAAAAATTTTGACCCGGGTAAGATTCGCTCCTACTATGAATTGTATGAGTAACACTGAACTCCTCGAACAAGCACTCAAGCTGCCTGCAACAGAAAAATTCCTGATCGTTGACAGTCTGTTGAAGAGTCTGGACGCCCCTGATCCAAAGTTGGATGAGATCTGGGCTGACGAGGCCTTGCGAAGATTTGCAGCCTACAAAGCCGGCGAAATTGACGGTATTCCCGCGGAAGAAATATTCGACGAAGAATGAGAGTCATTTTCTTGAGGCCGGCGCTTCGCGAACTCAACGAAGCGATCAACTATTACGAGTTACAATCTCAAGGCCTCGGATCGCGATTCAAGACTGAAATCGACTTGGCGAGGAAACGAATCGCGGCATACCCGTTTGCGTGGCCGATCGAAAAGGCTGACGTTCGAAAGTGTCTTCTCCATAAGTTTCCCTATAAAATTCTTTACATCGTACACGACGACCAAATAAGCGTTCTGGCGGTAGCTCACCAACACCGCGAGCCAGATTACTGGGTTCGACGAAGGAATCTCATCGAGTGAAGATCGCGACCTGGAATGTTAATTCGATCAAATCGCGGCTTGAGCATGCGTTGAAGTGGTGTTCGGTCGCGGAGCCGGATGTGTTGTGTCTGCAGGAGATCAAGGTTCCGGATGACCAGTTTCCGAAGCGGGAGTTCGCAGCGCTCGGATATGAACACCAGGCTATCTTTGGCGAGACAGCCTACAACGGCGTGGCGACGCTCTCGCGTTCGCCGATCGAGGATGTCGAGATGAATTTTGTGGATGATCCGGCCGACGCTCAGCGGAGGTTGGTCGCGGGAACGATCGACGGAATTCATATCTTCAATGCGTATGCTCCGCACGGAACTAAACTCAAATCGGACCGGTATCAATTCAAGCTCGACTGGCTCAGACGCCTTCGAAAGCTGTTCGATGAACGATTCTCGACCGATGACGATGTGATTCTTTGCGGTGATCTGAACGTGGCTCCGCATGAGATGGACGTGTGGAAACCGCAGGCGTGGAAGGACAAGCTGCACTTTAGCAAGGCCGAACGCGAGGCGTTGATGGAGCTTAAACGCTGGGGATTCGTAGATCTGTTTCGGCAGCACAACGGCGACGCAAAAGAATTCTCCTGGTGGAGCAACTTTCACAACGATTTCGAGAAGGACCGCGGCCTCCGGATCGACTTTATCTGGTCGTCACCGGCATTGGCGGAAGACTGCTCTGATTGCTGGATCGACCGCGAGCCGCGATCGTGGGAACATCCGTCGGACCACGCTCCGGTCGTTGCGGACTTTGATTGAGGCTTTTTATGCACTACCTACTTTTCTATGACACCGCTCCCGATTATCTCGACCGTCGAGCCGAGTTCCGCTCGTCGCATTTGAAGCTCGCGTGGGAATATTGTGAACGCGGCGAACTCATTCTTGGCGGCGCTCTTGAGGATCCGGTTGATGGCGCGGTGCTGCTGTTCCAAGGTGACTCAACTGAGGTTGTCGAGCAGTTCATCGCCGAAGATCCGTATGTTGCGAATGGATTGGTAACGGCATACCGGATCCGCCCCTGGACGACAGTTGCCGGTGCCATGGCCTCGATGCCTGTAAAACCCTAGCTGTCTCCGCGTTCTATAATTGCGCGCACTTCGTTCCGAATGCTATAAATAGCTCACCTAGTTCCGTTCAAATCTCTGAATTAAAAGCAGGATCTTGAATTTCGCTGCCGCTTTCCCCATTCGCGGCGTTGACGTTTCAAAACTACACGAGGGCCACGCTTGTCGTCGCTAGGTGTCGGTGTGTGCCTTGTTCCAAGGAGACCTCTCAAGATGAAAAAGTCAGTGTTTTTCTTCGTCGTCGCGGCATTATTGCTGAGCGCGACGTTTACTGTGTTTGCACAGGATCCGCCGCCCACGCCCGCTGAAACGCCAGCCGGCCCAGGCGGATCGCGTCCTGGCGGCCCGCCGAGCGGCGAGCCGCAGCCCTATGAAAAGGTGATCACCAAGGACGCCAAATCGAAGGACGGCGTTTTCAAGGTTCACAAGGTGAAAGACAAATATTTTTACGAGATCCCG
>DAIOWA010000559.1:0-2667 GCA_036758705.1 Pyrinomonadaceae bacterium
GATCGGCCCAGACAATATCCCCTCTTAATATTCGGGCCATTGTTCAATCTCCGAGGCGAGTCCTAAGTCGGCGAACGCCTGTTCCTCTGCTTTGTCCAACTTCGCGCACTCTCGGGCGAGACGGTTCCGATCAAGCCGTTCGACCTTTTCTTTTACTGCCATCTGAATCGCCTGACTTCGGTTTGAATAGACTTGATCGCGTACAAACCGGTCAACCTTCTCGAGCAACGAAGTTTCAATTGATATGGTTACCTTTGCAACAGACATGGAAGAAGTATGACTATTGTTCATACTCTTGTCAAGTTTTGTTTGTTCCGTTAGTGCGTCAGTTCGAAAAACCCTAATTCCGACGACGGAGGAAATTAACCCCTATCAAAAATAATGACAACGAAATCAGGATGTCTATTACCGCGTTATTGGAAACAGTGGGTAGGACACCAATTGGGAAAAACGAGTAGAGCCATACAAATCAGGACGCCGCCAATGACTAGGTTATGATTCGGCTTCTTGGGTTCATTTCTCCCGTTTTTTGTGAGGTCCCTGCTTTAATTTTCGGTTTTGCAAGGTCTAGATGATCTATGTCGATATTAACGCAGGGCCTGATCGATTGCTTTCTGCGCAAGCGGAGCCATAAGCTTGTAGCCGCCGGCGTGAGGGTGAAGGCCGTCGTTAGCCAGATTCGCTTTTAGAAATCCTTTATCGTCAGCAGTTGCCGAGAAGTAATCTAGATAAATGTGCTTGTTAGCGGCGGCGTAATCCTTGAGCCATTTATTGAGCGCAAGGATCTGTTCGGGTTTGCGCTGAACGCTTCTGACGATCTGCTGGCCTTGCGCGTTTTTGTTGTAGTCGCTGATCGGGAGGACGGAAGCAAATACGACCTTGATCCCGTTGGCCTTCGCCAACTCGGCCATCGCCTTGTAATTGTTCTCAATTGCCTCGAGCGACATTGGACCTGTATTTCCGGCGATGTCATTCGTCCCGGCGAGGATAACAACTACCTTTGGTTTGAGGGCGATAACATCTGGCTGAAAGCGTACCAGCATCTGCGGAGTTGTCTGGCCGCTGATGCCGCGGTTGACGTAAGGCTTGCCCGGAAAATACTCAGCGATCTTCCACGAATCGGTGATCGAATCGCCCATAAATACGACGCGGTTCTCACCCTTCGCCGGCGGCGTGAGCTTGGCGTTCGCCTCGGCGTACCGCTTCAGGTTTGGCCAGTCGGTCAATCTTGCCTCGAAACGCTCCATACGAGCTTTGAGTTCATCGTAAGTAGGAGTTGCGGTTGGTGTTTGTGCGGCTGCAATGGCCGGCAGCAGGAAGCAGATACAAAGAATGATGCGTTTCATTGGTCTTAATATTGAAGCCAGGCGTCGAATACGTAGCCGGTCTGGTCGCGATATGTAACGAGACACCAGTGGCCTGTACGGCTGCCGATCTTCACCTTTTCTTTCTCACAATTTTCGAGTTTTACCACGGCACCGTGCGGGATCTGGGCAAGTCGTTCACCGGTTTCGGCGTCGGGTTCGCTTCGCAGAGCAAGAAAGCCGTCGCTCGGGGAATTGACTCGTGCGGTCGGCTGAGAATCGGTGATCGGCCCTGAAGGGGCCTTGGTCGGCGACGGATTCAGGCCGTCTTCTAGCTGTTTTTTGAGCTTTGCGATCTCCTCTTCTAGCCGCTCTTCGTCATCGTCCGGAGTCGACGACGGTGAGGCCCATGGAGAACCCGTCGGAACAGGCGTTGGAGTTGGCGTTGCGACGGCAACGTTGTTTCCACCGCTGTTAAAATAGAAGATCGCACCAGCCGCACCAAGCCCGAGCAGTCCAAGGAAACCTAGAATCAACACGGCCACGACGATCTTGAAGATCGGACTGCCTTTCGATGGCGGCGCGGTCGAAGACGGGATCGTCGAATACTGCTGCGATGGTATATCGACGCGAACGCCGGGACGAACAACCGTTTCGGCTTCCGTCCCGACGTCGATAAGCGATGCTCCGTCCGCGAGGCAGTATCTGAGTGTTTCGTCCGTGTAGGTCGTTCTACACGTCGGGCATTGCTTCATAACGCACGGGATCTATGGCTTACGCGGCCGCTTCGCTCGCCGCTCCAAAGCTCGCGAGAGCATCGGCCTCGTTATCAAACACGTCGAAAACGGTATAGAGCTTTGTGATCGTGATCAGCTCGATGAATCGGTCGGAAAGGTTCGACAACTTCATCGCTCCGTCAGCACGCTCGACCGAAGCGTAGCTCGCGACGAGTTCTCCCAGCCCGCTGGAATCGATCAGCGTTACGTTTGCAAGGTTGAGGAGAATGTTCTTCTTACCGTCCGCCGTAAGGCCGCGGATAGCTTCGTGCAGGGCTCGGTTACTTTCGCCGAGGGCGATCTTACCGGCGAGGTCGACGATCGTGACGCTGCCGCTTTGACGTTGTGAAATATTCAGGTCGCTCATTTGGTTCCTCTCTGTTTTTTTCTCCGCTCAAAAAGGTTAATAGGGTGTGGCAATGCTACTAGACAACAGTAAGCAAAGCCAAGATTCTTAAGGATGATTCCGGCGCGCAATGATAACCCTCTTGGCTCGTCTAATACAATAGCTTTCCGTAGCCTCGCGGCAAATATGATAAAGCCGGCCGGGTTTCAAACCCGAACCGGCTTCTTCCAGTGGACAGCGG
>DAIOWA010000560.1:0-2664 GCA_036758705.1 Pyrinomonadaceae bacterium
TCAGATCAAAGCCCGAAATCCAAAATCCAAAATCGTCAAACGCGTCGGCGCTTCGGCGGTCTGCAGCCGTTGTGCGGGATCGGCGTAGTATCGAGGATCGAGTTCACGCGGATGCCCGCCTGCGCGATCGCACGAATCGCGGATTCACGACCGCCGCCCGGACCTTTGACTCGAACGTCGACCTCGCGAAGGCCCGACTCAGCAGCCTTGCGAGCCGCTTCGCCGGCAGCTTGCTGCGCTGCGAACGGCGTTCCCTTTCGCGAACCGCGGAACCCGCGCGCACCTGACGACGACTGGGCAATAAGATTACCCTGCGTGTCGGTGATCGAGATCAAAGTGTTGTTGAAAGAAGCCGAGATGTGAACGATCCCGTAGGGAATATTCTTTCGCTCTTTCTTCTTAAAGGTCTTCTTTTTTGCTACTGCTTTAGCCATCTTTCTTAGTTCCAAGTTCTATGTTCAATGTTCCAAGTTACGTTCCAAACAAAACTTGGAACTTTGAACTCGGAACTTTGAACTACTTCTTGCCCGGTGCCTTCTTCTTCGCAACAGCTGCCTTACGGGGGCCTTTGCGCGTGCGAGCGTTGGTCGAGGTACGCTGTCCGCGGACCGGCAGACTGCGGCGATGACGCAGGCCACGATAGCAGCCGATGTCCATCAGACGCTTGATGTCCATCTGGACACGCTTGCGGAGGTCACCTTCGATATCGCCTGCCGTATCGAGCACCGTACGGATCTTATTCAGCTCGTCTTCGCTGAGATCACGGATCTTAGCTCCGCCGTCAACACCGGCCTTGCTGAGAACGTCGAGCGCACGAGCACGGCCGACGCCGTAGATATACGTCAAACCAATTTCTGCCCTCTTATTGGGCGGCAAATCTACACCTGCTACACGAGCCATAACTTCTCCTAACTATCCTTGACGCTGCTTATGCTTCGGGTTCTCACAGATCACCCGGACGATCCCCTTTCGGTGGATAACCTTGCACTTATCGCAAATTTTCTTTACTGATGGACGTACTTTCATAGCACCTCTTGTCGGGAAGATCTACCCTAGTATTCATGGACGATCCGCCTTCTAAACCTTACTCTTTAGACAAAAATCTAAAGGACCAACCGCTGTCGAGTTGGGCAAACTTCTAATGTTAGCGAAAACTCTCCGAACTTTCAAGTTTCAAGCAGCAGATTTAGCGACATGGCCGTTTCCAAGCTCGGACTTCTGTTTTTTCGTCAAAGTCAGGATCTCCGGGCCATCGACGGTAACGGCGATCGTGTGCTCGCAATGAGCCGAAGGCTTGCCGTCCGCGGTGACCACCGTCCATCCGTCCTCGAGCGTTTTCGTCTCCGGCGTACCGACATTCAGCATCGGTTCGATCGCAAAACAATATCCTGCGCGGATCCGCTCTTTCGTACCCGCCCGGCCATAGTTAGCGATCTGTGGAGCTTCGTGCATCGAACGGCCGATGCCGTGTCCGGTGTAATCCCGAACGATCCCATACCCAAATTTCTCGGCATGAGCCTGAATTGCCGCACCAATGTCGCCAACCCTATTGTTCGGGCGGCACTGTGCGATACCAAGCACCAGGCACTCTTCAGTGACGCGGATCAGATCCTTCAACTCGTCGGTAACCTCACCGACGGCAACCGTGATCGCCGTATCGCCAACAAATCCATCCAGCGTGCAGGCCATGTCGAGCGAAATGATATCGCCTTCGACAAGCGGCACATCCTTCGAAAATCCGTGAACAACTTCCGCATTCGGTGACGCGCAGATCGCAAACGGGAAAGGAACCATCCCACGCGGCTTATAGCCGATGAACGTCGGGATCGCACCTGCGTCACGCATCATTTTTTCGGCGGCCATGTTCAACTCCAGCGTCGAAACACCGGGGGTAACCATCGCACGAAGAGTCTCGCGAACCTCGGCGATAAGTTCGCCGACGGCCCGCATCTTCTCCATATCCTTTTGTGATTTTGCGATGATCATTCTCTTTCCAAACAAGATTCGCGATGTCGCGCTCAGAATGCCGTCGATCCGTGAATCTCCAAACACAATGCTAGATCAGCTTATCGAGGCTCGCATAAATGTCCTCGAGTTCGCCTCGTCCGTCTACCTTTTTCAGCCGGCCCGACTTTTCGTAATAATCGATCAGCGGCTTCGTCAATTCGTCGTATGTCGCCAGTCGCGTAGAAACGCTCTCTTCATTGTCGTCCGCACGATGAGCCAACTCGGCATCCGGATGCAAATCACAGCGCCCATCAACCTTCGGCGGCTTGGAGTAAACGTTATAGATCTCGCCGCAAACAGGGCACGACCTGCGACCCGTCAATCGCCGCATCAATTCTTCACGCGAAACGTCAACCTCGATCGCCTGGATCATTTTGGTCTGCTCTGCGGCCAGAGCCTCAAGTTGTTCCGCCTGAACCGCGGTTCGCGGATAGCCATCTAGGATGTATCCGTTCTTGCAGTCGTCTCGCGAAGTCCGCTCCTGGACGATCTTGAACGTGATCTCGTCCGAGATCAGCTTGCCCGACGCCATGATCTCCTGCACTTCCCGTGCGAGCGGCGTGTCGAGCGTCTTCATCTCACGGAACATATCGCCGGTAGAGATCTGCGGGATGCCGCGGCGTTCCTGTAAAAGCCTCGCCTGTGTTCCCTTTCCCG
>DAIOWA010000561.1:0-2660 GCA_036758705.1 Pyrinomonadaceae bacterium
TGCCGCCGCCGCGTTTTGCGGGTGGCTCATCGAGCGCATAGCTGAACGGCGAGGCTGCGGCTGAAGGGGCGGCGGTTGCTTGTGCCGGCTCCGTCTCGGCTTGGGAAGGAACGACAATGCTCGATGATACATATTCTGCCTCGTCGGAAACTTCCGGTTCCGCTTCAGATTCTTCGAGCAAGTACGCCTCGTCGTCTGACTCAGGTACCGCGGCGGCGGTCTCAGTGATTGCCTCGTCGAATGGCGATCTTGCCGTGGCGACAGTCTCCTCCTCTTCGACATCAAGTTCGAAAGGCTCCGCAGCCGGTTTAGGCGACGCTTCAACTATCGGCTCGACTATTTGTAGCTGAGGAGCGGGAACGGTCTCGGCCAGCTGACTTGATACCCGAACAACTACTGCTGTCAGATTGTCCTCAGCCCCGCGGCTGTAACAGATAGACCGCATTTGCTCACATAAAGCTTGAGGTTCTATCTCATCGTTAAAGAGTCTTTCCAGCTCAGGATCTTCGATGTGCCGCGTGATCCCATCGGAACAAAGGAGGAACATCGTTCCGGGTTCGACCATGATCGTCTTAATGTCGATATCAACGGTGTCCTCGGCTCCTAGGGCTCGGCTTATCACATTTCGGCTCGGGTGTACCAACGCCTGCTCGGGAGTCATCCGGCCGGCCCGAACTTCCTCTTCAACTACCGAATGATCGGCAGTCTCACGTTTAAGTGTTCCATCAGGTTCGATGCGGTAAACCCTTGAATCTCCTACATGTGCGACCGTCGCGATATTTCCGTTTACATGTAGAGCGGCAATTGTCGTAGCCATCGAAGCGAGCTGAGGTAACTCGCTGGACATTGTAAAGATGGACTGATTCGCGTGCTGGATCGCGATCCGGAGAGCCTGCTCTGCGTCGAAATTCTCGGGAAGGTTATTGAAGGCCTCGCCAAGGGTTTCCATCGCCATCTGCGACGCGAAATCTCCCGCCTGTGCTCCGCCGACGCCGTCGGCAACCGCGAAGAGGCCAAGATGCTTCAATTCAATAAAGGAATCCTCATTGACCGGGCGTTTTTCGCTCAGGCCACGATCTGAAACCGACGCGGAGGCAAATCGAAAGTTATTGTCCATCAAATCCTCTCCAATCGCAGAGTGGCAAACCACCTAAATCAGGGCAAATCAGTTGGCATCGCTTGAGCCCGATCCACAGCATTCCGATGCGAAAACGCCATCAGCATCCCGAGCATTACAAAGCTCGTGATCAGCGAAAATCCGCCATGGCTGACAAACGGAAGGGTGATGCCGGTCATCGGGAGTGCACGCGTGATCCCGCCGATATTTACCAAAGCCTGGAATCCGAGAAACGCCGCGAGCCCTATTGAACACAGCTTCGTGAACATATCCCGAGCATCCAAAGCCGTTCTAACGCCTGCACTTACGAGCACGATCAGCGCAAAGGTTAGCAGTAAACCTCCGAAAAGTCCAAGTTCTTCTGCGAGCGCGGCAAAGATGTAATCTGAGTCCGCGACCGGGATCAATTCCGGGTATCCGAGTCCTAGTCCACGGCCCGTCGTTCCACCTGATGCAAGGCCGAAAGTCGCCTGGGCAGGCTGGAATGCAAGTACGTCAAACCAGGCGTCAACATTGATCGTCTTCTGCAGATTTGGATCATCTTCGAGCATCTGCGGCAAATTCGGATCCTTCGCGACGAGACGTTTGTAATAATCGTCGTAATCTTCCTTCCACCAACTCGTTTCCGGCGTCGGCGGATTAAATCCGTCGAGCCACAGATGGAATCGCTGTTGGATGCGATCGGGAAGTACAGCTTTAACTGGCTTCGCTAGCGCCGGAAGTAAAGGAATGTTCTCCTGGGTTTTCTCAGGCAGGGCGCCGACGACCAGTATCCCAACGGCCAATAGCACACTTCCCACCAGTACGGCACGCTGGGTGAATCGTCGAACCGCGATCAGAAACAACGTCGCATAAACGCTCGAGAACACCATCATCTGCCCGAAGTCTTTGAGCACAAAGAACGGCACGAACGGCAACGCGGCCATGAATACGAGCGGGACGACGTCCTTCGCCCGCGGCACCCCCCAATAGGTTCGGGCAAGATTCTTATAGAGCACCGACAGGATCGCGGCGAACCCGATCAAGAAAGGTATCTTAGAAGGCTCCCACGGGGTCATGTTGCCGATCGATTTTCCGGCGCGCGAAGTTATCGCCGCGAGAAATAATGGACCAAGCGTCAGCAATACGATCAGGAATCCGTTGTTCTGTAAGAACTCGAGGACGCGATCATTTCGTATAAAAAAGAAGGCGAAAATAAGACCAATTATCCCGAGAGCCGGATTCACCGTCCGACCCGAGACCAAAACCGTCCACCACGAATCCTCTGCCGGCCGAGGTGTCTCCGCCGAAAGGTCTACGGGCGATGGCGGAGTCGCGGGAAGTCCCATCAACTGTTTTTTCTCGGCCGTGTAATTTTCCTGGATGTAGTGAAGCTGCGCCGTACGGATCTTCGCCTGACGAGCCTCGGCCTTATCTTTTCGCGACGTGTATTCCGGATCGCTAAAGAGGCGATATTGAACCGTCAGGCCGACTGAAAAAAGAAGAACCGCTGAGGTGTAGAGCGTCCAACTCCCAGCATACTTGCCAAACTTCTTGATGAATA
>DAIOWA010000562.1:0-2652 GCA_036758705.1 Pyrinomonadaceae bacterium
AGAAGGGCGAGCCGATGCCGTTCGTAGTAACGGTTACGGAAGGCGAGCCGGCACCTGAACCGGTCGCAGTTGCTGAGCCTGCCGTGATCGCCGAACCGGTCGTCGCTGCGGAGCCGGTCTCGTCAGCACCGGCGGTGGCATTCGACCCAACCCGATGCACGCTGCACGGCGATCGCGAATCATTCTTTCTTTGCGACGGCTGTGCGAACGGATTCTGCAAAGAGTGTCCGACCTCGTATGGATCGAGCGTAAAGATATGCCCGCTGTGCGGTGCTATGTGTAAGCGTGCCGAGGAAGCTCGGGCTATCAACAAACTGCTTCAGCAGGAATCGGTTGCGGTCAACGAGGGATTCGGATTGAGTGATTTCCTCCGGGCTCTCGGCCATCCGTTCAATTTCAAGGTCAGTCTTTTCTTCGGGGCGTTTCTGTTTACGCTGCTCACGGTCGGACGAAGCGCAGGCGGCATGGGCGGGATCTTTATGGCGGTCGGTGGTATCTTTGCCGGGATGTGCGGAAACGCGCTTACATTCGGCGTACTGTCGCACACCATCAACAATTTCATCCAGGGCAAGCTCGATGAGAACTTCATGCCTGACTTTGACGATTTCGACCTTTGGGAAGACGTAGTCCATCCGTTCTTTCTAAGCATTGCCGCGTATCTGTCGGCTTTCGGACCGTTCTTCGTTACGGTTGCGATCGGGTTCTATTTCGTGACCAGTGCAGTTGCCGACCAGATGGACACGTTTAAGGCCGACGTAGAACGGATCCCGGGGACGCATATCTATAACGGCCGGCAACTCGTTGATCAATCCGGCGACGTGAAGGACGTGCTTAAGGGCATCGACCAGCGCCAGCGTGACCGTATCAACACCGTGACTCAGGCAGCGGATGGCGAAACTAATACCGATCCGAATGCCGCAGCCGCTCCGGTTGTAGACGAGGAGTCGCGGAAGCAGGAGGAACTCTGGACCGAAGCAGCCGAGGCTAGAAAACAGTCATTGGAGTCGGCGTTAGGCAAGACACCGGAAACACGGGCTAAGGAAAATGCCGAGATGTTTCAGGCGATCATGGGACTTGCGGCTCCATTGATGGTTGTCGGGTTCATCACGCTTCTTTGGGGACTGTTCTATTTCCCGGCTGCGTGCGCTGTCGCCGGCTATACCCGTACTTTCTCATCGACGATCAATCCCTTAGTGGGGCTCGATACGATCAAGCGGCTCGGCGTGGACTATGCAAAGCTGCTTGCGATCTGCGCGGTTATGGCCGTTGCGTCGATACTTGTTGCGGCGATCCTGTCGATGATTTTCTCTCCTCTTGCTCTCCCCGGAATGGGCAATATTCCGGCGACGGCGATCAGTGCTTTCTTTACTTTCTATCTTGTGGCTGTGTTTTCCTGTGTGTTGGGATATCTCCTTTATAAAAAGGCCGATAAGCTTGGAGTGAAACGCTAGCTCATCGCAATAAAGACCCTGATCGAACGTCCGTTATCAAAGCGGGCGTTCTTTTCTGTATACTCAATAGTTCGGCTCACGCGAGCCGTTCGGTATATATGGCTTTATTTTGGCGTAGGAACAAGGAAGATAAATTTTCATCGTCGGTCCTCGGACTCGATAAATCGATCGAGGAGTTGAAGGCACGAGAAGTAGCGGTCGAAAAGGAACTCGGCCAGCGATTCTCAAAGGCGATCGAAAAGACGCGCGATTCGATCATCGACCGGCTCGATTCCATCTTCGAGGGCCGCAAGCAGATCGATGATCAGCTTTTAGACGAACTTGAAGAAATGTTGATCTCCACGGATATCGGCGTCCAAACTACGATGCAGGTGCTCGATGCGGTCCGTAAAGGCGTTTCGCGGCAAGAGATCAATGACGTTTCGGCCCTAAAATCGGCGATGAAGGCCGTTCTTCTTGACATCCTTCAACATTCAAAAGATCACGGTGTCGCGAGCGAGACGAGTGTCGATGCGGGCATCAAGCCGTACGTGTTGATGGTTGTTGGCGTAAACGGAGTCGGCAAGACGACGACGATCGGGAAGTTGTCGCAGCGGATCAAGAACGAAGGGAACGACGTGCTGATCTGTGCGGCTGATACGTTTAGAGCCGCTGCCTCAGATCAGCTCGAGATCTGGGCAGGGCGTGCGGGCGTGCCGATCGTTCAGCAGAAGCAGGGAACCGATCCGGCGGCGGTGTTGTTTGATGCGTTGCAGTCGGCGAAGTCGCGGAACTCTGATGTGCTGATCGTCGATACTGCGGGCAGGCTTCATAATAAAGCGAACCTGATGGCCGAGCTTGAGAAGATGAAACGCATCGCCGGTAGGGAAGTTCAAGGTGCTCCGCACGAAACGCTGCTCGTGCTCGATGCTGTTACCGGCCAGAACGGGCTCGAACAGGCACGACAGTTTACCAAGGTCGCCGACGTTACCGGTATCGTCCTGACCAAGCTCGACGGAACCGCAAAAGGCGGCATTGCCGTCGCGATCTCAAAGGAACTCAACCTGCCGATACGATACGTTGGAATAGGCGAGCAGGTCGATGATCTTATGGTGTTTGACGCTGAGAATTACGTGAACGGATTGTTTAACTGAGCCTCACTATTTGAGATAGAATTTAGTCAGAGTTATCGAAAAGGCGAGGAGGCGCCAGAACCGTGATT
>DAIOWA010000563.1:0-2644 GCA_036758705.1 Pyrinomonadaceae bacterium
AAAGACGAACTCCTCGAGTCGCTCGCTCGATTCTCACTGACGAACTCGAGCCTTGAAACTCAAGTGATCTTCGCCCGCTTCCGCCGCCGCGAGCTTCTTCGGATCTATCTTGCGGACATTCGTCGGCAACTTACGATCGCGGAAATCACGGAGGAGCTGTCGAATCTTGCCGATGCGATCCTTGAATCCGCTCTCCGCATTGCACGCCAGGAACTAGACAATCGATTCGGCTCACCGCAGGAAACGGACGACAAGGGACGCCAGCGAATGTCGACCTTTTGTGTCGTCACCCTTGGCAAACTCGGCTCACGCGAACTTAACTATTCGTCCGATATCGACCTGCTGTTTATGTATTCGGCTGAAGGCGAGACGACGGGAACGGGCAATCGCGGGAAAGTCACGAATCGCGAATATTTCGTAAAACTCGCCGAATTGATAGCTAAGCTGATCGGTCACCAGATAGGAGAAGGAGCTACGTACCGAGTCGACCTACGTCTTCGTCCGCACGGTCGCGTTGGACCGCTTGCAATGTCGCTTGCCGACACGGTTCGGTACTACCAGATCGAGGCCGCCGATTGGGAACGACAGGTTCTTATTCGATCGCGTGCCGGGGCGGGCGACTCTTCGCTCTTCGGTGATTTTAGCCGCGAAACAAAACCCTACGTCTACGCTGAGACGCAATCGATCGGCTCCGCACTCCGAAGCGTCCGCCGCTCGAAGCAAAAGATCGACATCGAGCATATCAACGCCAAAGGCCTCGACGTAAAGCTTGGCAAAGGCGGAATTCGCGAGATCGAGTTCATCGCCCAAGCCCTGCAATTAGCCTACGGTGGCCGCGACAAATGGCTTCGGGTTCCGCACACGCTCATCAGCCTCGGCCGGCTGGCGGATCGCGGTTTTATCGAAGATCGCGAGCGGACGCAATTATACGATGCCTACGATTTTTTGCGCCGGCTTGAACACGTACTGCAAATGGAGAACGGCCTTCAGACACATCTTGTTCCTGATGATCCGACCAGGCGCGGACTCGTCGCACGACGGATGCGTTTTAACACGATGGACGAATTTGACGTTCAGGTCGAGCGGCAAGCCGCCAACGTCAATGGGATCTTCCGGCGTGTATTTTCCGACGAGAATATAGAATCGTCCGAGGCCGACGAGCAGCACGCCTTTGATCCGCACTTTGCAGAGCCCGTTCATGACGATAGAGATCCGATCGAGTTAGTACCGGTCGACGTATCCGGATCGGACCTGGTCGCGTCGCTGATTTCACTTTCACCAAAATTTGCCGAATTCGTTGACGAGCATCGATCGATTGAGATCGACATAGACTCGGTCAATTATTCCGAACAACTAAACTCCGCCACATTTAAGTTAGAGCCTATCGGAGAACAGCTTTCGGGACTGCGTAACGAATGGAAGAGCCACATCGTTTCGATCGCCAGTCTCGACGCGGCTGACCGGATCGATATTCGCGAATCAAAACGACGGCAGACGCTTCTCGCGGAAGCTTCGATCGACGCTGCCTTAGAGATCGCACGCCTCGAAATGCAGCGTCGGACCGGATCGTCCATTCCCGATCTCGGCCTTGCCGTGATGGGGCTTGGAAAGCTCGGTGGAGCGGGGATCGACTACGGCTCAGACCTTGATCTCGTTCTCGTTTTCGATGCTGAGGAGAACGCCGATATCGCAGGGCTCACGCCGGTCGAGTTTTACAGCAGAGCCGCTGAAGTGTTTGTAAACGCCCTATCGAGTTATACGCGGGATGGAAATCTTTATCGGGTCGATCTCCGGCTACGCCCGCACGGAAAGAACGGGCCGAATGTCATTTCCCTTTCGTCCTTTGAAACGTATATGAGTGAGACGGCGTCGATGTGGGAACTGCTTGCCTTCGTCAAGCTTCGTGCCGCTGGCGGAGGCGATCTGGCGGATCGCGTGCAAACTCGGATCTCGACTGCGGTTCACGGACGAGGAAAAACGATTCCCGCCGGCGACCTGGCCGCAGAGACTCGTCGGGTCCGGCTCCTACTCGAAAAAGAGCGATCAAAGAAAGGAAACTCCGTTAATATCAAATACGGTCCTGGCGGGATGCTCGACATCTACTTTGCCATCCGTTATCTGCAGCTTCGCGACAACGTGCCCGATACCGACGACAGCCGTTCAAGCGGGAAGATGCTCGAAAAGCTGCGGTCAAAAGGTTCGCTTTCCGATACTGACGTCGAAGCCCTTAGTTCAGGCTACGAATTCCTTTCCGCTCTCGACCACGCAATGCGGCTGATCATCGGCAGATCTCACGTCGTGCCGCATTCGGGTAACTCACAACTCCGCAAGATTGTCGGAAGATTGGGATTTACCTCGCTTGCCGAGTTTCACCAACAACTCTCACTTCACCGCATCGCGATCCGCGAAGCTTTCAATTCGGTCACTCAGTAAATTCTTTCGCCCCTGCATTCGAAGAAAGTTATACTTCAATCCAGTGAAACTTCGCTCGACAATCTTATCCGTCGCAATCCTTTCTTCTCTCGTCACGATCGTTCATGGGCAATCGGGACGGCAGACGACATATTCGGAAAGTGTCACACGCATCAAAGCCAAGCCGATAGAGAAGGCTGACGACACTGACAAGGACACTATTCGCGTCGAG
>DAIOWA010000564.1:0-2640 GCA_036758705.1 Pyrinomonadaceae bacterium
CATTTCTGTCAGTCGCACCGACAGTGACGAGGCCGACCGCGCTGGTTCTGAATCTATTCGTCGCGTCGATAGGCGCGTTTCAGTTTTACCGGGCAGGACACTTCTCGTGGAAACTGTTTTGGCCTTTTGCCGTTACCTCGATCCCGTTCGCCTTCCTCGGCGGGATGATCACACTCCCGACGCACATTTATAAGACTTTGCTTGGTCTCGTACTGCTATTTGCGGCATTTCGACTGGCATGGAAGTTCTCGAAGGATGTCGATGCGGTTCCTCCAAAGATATGGATCGCCCTTATCTGCGGTGCGGCGATGGGATTACTGTCCGGCCTGGTCGGCGTCGGCGGCGGAATCTTCCTTACTCCGCTGCTGCTATTGATGAACTGGGGTGAAACGAAAACGGCGGCGGGTATCTCGGCGCTGTTCATTCTGGTCAACTCCGTATCGGGCCTGCTCGGAAATTATAAGCAGGTCAGCGTGCTTCCAGCCGATGTTTGGTACTGGATCGCTGCCGCTGTCGCTGGTGGAGTCATAGGATCGCTACTCGGCTCGCGGAAGTTCGATTCGCTGATGCTCCGGCGTGTACTCGCGGCCGTCTTGCTGTTTGCCTCAGTAAAACTTATCTTCGTCTAGGTACGAATTCGCCCTAAGCCGCATCAAAGAAACGAGATCTCGATTTGATGAAGCCATTTCTGCTCATTCTCCTACTCTCCGCGATCACGGTGACGGCCCAGTCCGGCCGCGTGAAGCCGGCTGAATCGCCGACGCCAAAGCCTAAGAGCCCCACACCGATCGTCTACGCACCGACCAATAACGATCGCGACCGGATAGCCACGCCGTCCCCGACTCCTGTCGTAAAAAACGACGATGCCGAGATCACAGTAGACTCGACGTTAGTGCCGATCCCGGTTACGGTTTTTGACAGCAATGGGCGGGCTGTTACGAACCTGAAGCTCGCCGATTTCGACCTCAAGATCGACGGAAAGGCCGCTGAGATCGGCGAGGTTACGCGATCGGAGACGCCAGTTCGACTGGCGATGCTGTTCGATAATTCGTCGAGCGTTATGATCGCTCGCGAGTTCGAGAAAGAGGCGGCTTTGAAGTTTTTCCGGCGTGTGATCAGGCCTGAGAAGGATCTTGCGGCTTTATTCAGCGTCGCCACGGTCACAAAGCTTGAACAGCCTTTTACTACCGAGATCTCGTCGCTCACGCGATCGATCGAGTTGTTCGCCGAGCCGACGGGTGCGACGGCTTTGCTCGATGGTGTGATCCAGGCGGCGGACTATCTGAACTCAGTTCCGGGGCGGCGAGTGATCGTCATTGTTTCTGACGGCGACGATACGGCCAGCGATTCGACTCTCGAGCAGGCACTGCGGGCACTTCAGCTTTCGAACGTCCAGGTCTACGTCGTTAAGACCACGGATTTTGAGAACTACAAGCGGACGGGCTCGCGACGGGGCAATGCTAATCTCCGGCAGCTCGCCGCCGAGCGTCGCATGATCGAGTTCGCGAATCAGACCGGCGGTATGGTCCATTCGCCGCTGGATGAACGAGAGTTGGACGAGGCTTTTCGACAGATCATCGCGGCACTGTCGCAGCAGTATATCCTCAGCTATTATCCCGACGACACGAAGACCGACCGCGGGCAGTTTCGCGAGATCTCACTAGCGGTGAAAGGTAATCCGGGCCTGACCGTTCGCACTCGAAAAGGGTATTATGTACCCAAGCGATGAGCTTCCAGGCTTCCCTTACCGAGTTTTTTCAGCACCTTAAATACGAGCGCAATATGAGCGCTCATACGCTTCGCAATTACGAATCGGACCTTGATCAGTTCGCTCAGTTCCTGTTCTCGATCGAGAAGCGGGACGATTTCCCTATCGAACAGATCGACCGTCTGACGATCCGCGAATGGATGGCGAGCCTTCATACGGCGGGCCGGAAGAAATCGTCGATCGCCCGCAAGCTCGCCTCGCTGCGGACTCTCTTCCAATTCCTGATCCGCGAGGGCAAGCTCGAATCGAACCCGGCGAAGATGGTCGCCACGCCGAAGATCGAACGCAAACTGCCGACGCATCTATCGATGGAGGATGCGGTGCGGTTCATCGAAACTCCGGATCTATCGAGTGACCTTGGCCGGCGGGATCGGGCGATATTGGAGTTCCTCTACGCGACGGGAATCCGAGTTGGTGAACTGGTAAGTATCAACCTCAGCGATATCGATGTCCGGGAACGAACTGCGAGGGTTTTCGGCAAGCGGCGAAAGGAGCGGATCGTGCCGTTTCACGATACGGCTTTGCAGGCGTTGATGCTCTACATCAATGAAACGCGGCAGATATTCTTGGCAAATGCTCCGCTGGCGGAGCGTGATGACAAGGCCTGTTTCTTGAACTATCAGGGCACGCGGATCACGACTCGCAGCGTTGGCCGGATGATCGATAAGTACATCAAGCAATGTGCCGACGTTCACAAGATCTCGCCGCACTCGCTTCGGCACACCTTCGCGACGCATATGCTCGACTCGGGTGCCGACCTCCGCGACATTCAGGAACTGCTCGGCCACGCGCGGCTCTCGACCACACAGATCTACACACAGGTCTCAATGGAAAAAATGATCGACGTCTACTCAAAAGCCCATCCGAAAGCC
>DAIOWA010000565.1:0-2637 GCA_036758705.1 Pyrinomonadaceae bacterium
GGTTGTAAAGAAACCTGATGCACCGATCGATCTTCGAAGGGTCGGGGTTGCTCAGGATCAGGTACTGGCAATTAGTCTGGACGAGGCGATCCGCAGGGCTCTGAATAATAACAACGATATTGAGCTCGCCCGCGACGACGTGAAGGTCAATGAAGCGTTGCTCCGTTCGGCCGAGGGAGCTTATGATCCGATCATTTCTAGTACCTCTTCCTACCGCCGAAACTCGTTTCGCGGTGCGGACGCATGGAACACGTTTTCCGCTGATGCCCAGGCGACTCAATTGATCCGTCGCGGCGGCGGCAGTGTCACTCCGTTCTTCAACACATCGCGGACCGGCAATTATGTGACCGGCTCGAACGGCGAACTGGAGCAGAGTATGTTCAACCAGTCGTCTCTCGGCTTCACATTCACGCAGCCGCTGTTTCGAAACCGGAAGATCGACAACAACCGCCGGCAGATCCGTATTCGGAAGAAAATTCTTGAACAGTCAGACGCCGATTTTCGGCGAAAAACCATCGACAAGATCTTCCAGGTGCAGCAGGCGTATTGGGATCTTGTCTTTGCCCTCAGCGATCAGAAAAACCGCGTTGACAACCTGAATCTGAGCAAGGAAAACCTGAAAAAGGTCGAGATGCAGATCGAGGACGGTGCCGAGCCGCCGCTCGCACGAGCCGAGGTGGAAACCGAATTGGCGAACCGCGAGGTCGATGTATTTGAGGCGGAGCGCCGTCTCGCCGAGGTCGAAAACGCTCTGAAGCAGCTTATCTTACCGAATATGACAGCGGCCGAATGGAGCCGTTCATTGATACCGACCGACAGGCCGAATCTTGGGCCGATCAAGACATCGCTCGCCGAAGCGATGACCGACGCGGTCAATAACCGTCCCGAGCTTGTCCGGCTTAAGCAGCAGCAGGAGATCAGCGCGATCGAGCGGGAATATTTCGGCAACCAGACAAAACCGCGGATCGATCTAAACACTGGTGTTTCGCTCGACGGGTTTGCGGTAAAGGCTCCACAGACCGCGGGCGACACGCCGCTGATCGACCTAAATTCGGCGACGGTTAGTGCGAATTCGTTTTTGCTAAACCAATTGAACATTGTGCGTAACGATCCGCGTCTCGCGCTTGGAAATGTCACCGGCATCCCGACTGTGCCGAACCCTTTCGTCAACAGTCCGATCGTGGGCGGTTCGTTCCGCTCCGTGCGAAATCTGTTTAGTCCGAAGGCGGCCAATTTTTCGGCAGGTGTGACGATTAACTTCCCTTTCAAAAACAAGGTCGCCGAGGCCGAACTCGCCCGCGTCGACATCGAGCGTCGCCAGGTCGACACGCAGATAAAGATCCAGGAGCTACAGGTTTATACCGAGGTAAGAAATGCTCTGCAGAACGTAGAAAGCGCAGCGAAGAAGATGAACTCGGCGCGGAAGGCCCGCGAGAACGCCGAGATCCAACTGCAGGGCGAAAAGGACCTGTTCGATACGGCTCGTTCGTCGAGATTTCTGCTTTTCCAGCGTGAGAATACCCTCGTGAACGCTCGAAACGCCGAGATCAATTCGCAGATCGAATACAACAAAGCCCTCGCCGCCCTGCAGCAGACGACCTCGACCACACTGCAGGCGAATAGTATTACGATCGACTGATTATCGCTGCGATTCGTTCCTAAGAAGGTGCCGGATCTTTTTGAGATTGAGAAAAAGGCTCATTGACGAATCGAGCATTTCGACAAATTCGTACTTTAAATAAAACCGCTTTGCACTCTCGTCGAGGGCTTTGACTTCGAGCAGAAATACGCCGATCTCATCCGCGATGCGTGCCGCCCGCTGCATAGCATCAAATAAGAGCGCCGTGCCAAGCCCCTGACCTTGAGCCGAACGGTCGATCGCGAGTTTGCCAAGCAGGATGGATGGGACAGGATATCGCGGCAGGTGACGGTTTGGCAGATTCTCGAACTTCACGGAACTGCTCGATATCGTGTAGTAGCCAAATACCTTTCTTGATTCGGGATGGACCGCGGCGTAAGTCCGACCCAAGCCGCCCTTGCTGTTTTGGAGAGCGAACTTTCGCAGAAACTGATCTTTGCTTTCGACGCCGCTGTCGAACTGGTCAATTTCATGCTGCTCGCTTAGCAGTTCGATCTTGTACACGTTTATTCGAGGATGAGTTTTTTGTGCAGCTTTTGGGCCTGCTTGAGCGCCTTTCCAGGCTTTGCATCAGCATCAAGAAGACGCAGGAGTCTGTCACGGTCTCGGTCCGTCAAGGTTGTAGCAAACTGCCGTTCCAGTACCTCATCCGCCGAACTCGCAAGAACGCTGACCGCGAAATCGGTTAAGGTCTGACCCGATGCGAGTGCCGCCTTCTCGACGCGATCCTTCACCGCTTTGGGAAGTCGGAAATGCATTCTGTCGATCTTTGTTTTTGAAAGGGTCCCTACTGCCATACAAAATTAGCATATCTCACATATGTGGCATTTGGCAACATACGTGATGCGTTAGGCTCTGATTCATCGCGATGGTAAGTTAGTCGTACTTACCACCCAAGCTTGTCTCGGTAGCCAGGTTCAACCACCCGCTACCGCAGGTGGTACAGACAGCATCAAGCCGCTTGCGGCTCACGTTTCTATGACAATTAAATCTGATAT
>DAIOWA010000566.1:0-2631 GCA_036758705.1 Pyrinomonadaceae bacterium
TTCCCGCTCAAGGCGGTGACGTTCGACTCGGCGGACACGAACGCCGATCGTCAATGTTTCACGATAGAAGAGTTCCAGGAATCTCTGCTCGTCCGCCGTCCGGCACAGTACCGAGACGAGCGTCGCGGGCCGGTTCTTCTTCATTTGTATCGGTGTGAACCAGCAATCCAAGGCTCCTTCTTCGAGTGCCCGATCCATAAAATGGCCGAGGATCTGAGGCGAAAGGTCGTCGATGTTGGTTTCGAGGACGGCCAACGTTTCGGTACCGCTTTTCTCGCCCAGAGTTGCCGTCTCCCCGATCATTACTCGCAGAACATTCGGGAATTTCTCATACGTGCGAGTTCCGGCTCCATATCCAGTTGCTTCAAGTGTAAGTTCAGGTATTGCTCCGTAACTATCACTCACAGTTGAGATTATCGCTGCCCCCGTCGGCGTTATAAGCTCGCCCTCGATCTCAGTTGAGTAGAACGGGATGTCACGTAAAAGTTCAGCAACAGCCGGAGGCGGTACCGGGAATTTCCCATGAGCCATATCGACGAACCCACTGCCGACGTGGATCTTCGACGCCGCGAAATGCTCGATCCCAAGCATCTCGAAACCTATGCACGATCCGACAATGTCGACGATGGCATCGAACGCTCCGACCTCGTGAAAGTGGACTTTCGAAAGTTCGATCCCATGGACTGATGCCTCCGCCTCGGCAAGCCGTCGGAATATCGCGATCGAACGCTCTTTTACGGCGCCAGAGAGTTCAGATTCGCTAATGATCCTTTCGATCTCCGGCAAGTGGCGGTGGTTCTTTTCGTCGGGGATCTCAACTCGGACGTGGGTCGAGGAGATCCCCGATCGGTCGACCTTCTCAACAGCTAGTCCAAACTCGGGCAGATTCAGCTTCTTGAGTTCAATTTTGAGCACAGCTGCATCGACACCAGCGGCGATCAACGCACCCAGAACCATGTTCCCGCTGGCACCCGCAAAACAATCGAAATAAAGCGTTTTCATCCGTTTCGATTGTATTCTATCGCGACAAACGAACGAAATCTGATACGGATCCGACCAAGTTCTCGCGTTGTAGTTCAGGGGTTAGTTTATATGAAGATCTATTCGAAATTATTCGCACTCATCACGATCGCCGCATTCGCGAATATTGCGGCATTTGCCCAAAACCGTATCCGATTTGCGAAAGGCCGGACGTCGGCGACCGTCACGGGCCGCGTATCCAACGGCGGACGCGTTTGCTATTTTGCGGGCGCCAAGGTGGGGCAACAGTTCACGGCTACGGTCAGTTCGCGGAGTGGCAAGGTCATGATATTCGAGAGCGGCGAGACGAGTTATGCGTACGAGGTCGAGACTCGCGGAGATCAATCGGTCTGCGTCGACAACCTTCGCGGTGCAACGACCTACTCGCTCACCGTTTCGATAAAGTAGCGTAAAGCACGTATAATTGCGGTTTTGATTACTGAACCGCAATGACGCTTACAGAACTCCAATCAGTGCTTCGCGATAAAGTTCGCGAGGCGGCCCAGGATAAATTTCAGATCACGCTCGACCAGGTCGTCGCCGAAGTTCCGCCCAAAACGGAGCTTGGCGACCTGGCATTCCCTGTTGCGTTCGAACTCGCCAAGCAGATCAAGGCCGCGACCGGCGAAAAGCAGAACCCGCGTAACATCGCCGAGACGATCAAGACGGAACTTGAATCGAACGAGTTTGTCGATCGGGTCGAAGTTGCCGGAGCGGGATATCTGAACGTCTTTTTCGATCGGGCGAAGTTCCTGGCGGACAATCTGAACGCATCGCCGCTTCCCTCTGCCGGTTCGCCGAACGGGCCGAAGATGTGTGTCGAGCACACCTCAGTAAACCCGAACAAGGCGGCTCATATAGGACACGTTAGAAATTCAGTTCTCGGCGATACATTTCAGCGGATCTTGAAAGCGACTGGAAAACGCGTCGAGGTTCAGAACTATATCGACAATACGGGAGTTCAGGTCGCTGACGTTGTTGTTGGTTTCATCTACGTTGAGAATCGCGATCTCGAATCGATCAAGGCCCTGGATGCGGAACTTACCGAGAAGGGCGTCTCGTTCGACTACTACTGTTGGGATCTCTACGCGAAAGTCGGGCAGCTTTATCAAACCGATGAAGAGTTGAAATCGAAGCGTGCCGAGGTGCTTCACTTGATCGAGGAAGGTAGTAATGCCACGGCTGAGTTGGCTGATTACGTCGCGACTCGCAACGTCGAGTGCATCACCAAGACGATGGAGCGGCTGTCGATCCGCTACGATCTTCTTCCGCGTGAATCGGAGATACTGCACCTTCATTTCTGGAACAAGGCGTTCGAGCAGATGAAGGAACGCGGCGTGATCCACTACGTTGAAGAGGGCAAACACGCCGGTTGTTGGGTGATGCCGTTCGAATCGCACGAAGGTTCGGACGAACACGAAGCCGACAAGATCTTGGTTCGATCGAACGGAACGGTCACCTACACGGGTAAAGACATCGCATACCAGATGTGGAAGCTCGGCGTGCTCGGGATGGACTTTTTCTACAAGCCGTTCTTCAAGTACGGAGATGGGAAGGAGATCTGGATAACGACTGCGGAAAGGACCGCGAACTTCAGTTCGCAAGAGGACG
>DAIOWA010000567.1:0-2630 GCA_036758705.1 Pyrinomonadaceae bacterium
CCGGGCCGCTGACCTCTGTTCTGCGATATCCCGCGGCTATAGGTCCGGTGTTAACGGACACACAACGACGGTGGACGGCCTGGATAAGCTTTATATGAGCATTCAAAGGCTGATGATATTATTTGGCTTTCACGTCGGTGACGAGATCCTGGTCACGCTTGAAAAGCCGTAATTACTCGAATGCTATCTATTATTGTCTCGTCATGCGAGGACAGTCTTCTTTCAAATCTTTCCAACAGCATTGAGAACACTGTGGGGATAGAGTACGAATTGATCCCGATCAAGAATGAGAGAGCAAAGTACAGCCTGTCCGAAGCGTACAACCTAGGAGCATCCAAGGCCAGATTCGAAACTCTCCTTTTTGTTCACGAAGACGTGATCTTTCATACAGAGAATTGGGGCAGACTGTTGGTCCATCACATCGAACACCTCCCGAATGTGGGAGTCGTAGGTATCGCGGGCAGTACCTATAAGCCCTTTGTTCCTAGCACTTGGCACTTCGAAAGAAACGACCCGCTGTCGTTCCGCTTCATTCAAGGTTTCAAATACATTTCACAACCGAACCAACTGAGAGAGCTAAACGCGTCATCGGTCAGGCCCGTGGTCTGTTTGGACGGTGTTTTTCTTGCGATCAAGAGAAGTGCATTTGAAACCGTAAGATTTGACGAAACGGTCGAGGGATTTCACGGGTATGATGTCGACTTCTCGCTCCGGGTCGCAGAAAACTATCAAAACTTCTTCGTTCCCGACATCCTGATCGAACATCTTTCCGAGGGGAAGATCAACGATCAGTGGCTGATCAACGCTCTCAAGGTCCAGCAGCGGTGGAAGACGAAACTTCCACGATCAATCGAATCCGGGAACAAACTCGATCTGCAGCACGAGCTTGCCGCATATGATTATTTTGTTAGGAATCTCCTGGTGTCTTCCCTGCCAATGCGGAGAAAAATGGCCTACTTCGCCCGAGTAACGTCAGAAGCGATGACAAGAACCATCTCTCCGAAATTCATTCTAGCCCTCCTTCGCACGTTCAATACGGTTCTTCGTTCATATCTGAGACGTGCGTAGGCGAAGCTCTGCGATGGGCGGGATTACTGACCGCGTTCCAGTCCGAGCAAGATCATAGACTTACACCAACCTTCAATAACTTACAGGTGAAGCCCTGGGTGATGGAGTGTCCCAAGAATCCGCTGTCCCAGTGTCCCACGCGCGTGAAATTTAGCATTTTACGCCTATTTTCGGATTTCAAAGACCCATGCCAGGAAGAACGTATCATACATGCGACATTGCGTCAATACTTTTGCCGAGTTTCGTCTGTTCAAAGCCGCTATTCGCCCATCACGGCAAGCCCCACTCCGCACCCGCGTGCTAAAATATCTCCCGTGACACCAGAGCTAACCGCTGACTCACCCGGCGACGCATCAAAACAAATCCCCTCCACCGCCGGAATGACCACCAAGGTCGTCAAAGGATCGATGTGGACGCTAGGCGGTTCGGTCGCTCCGTTGGCGGTTTCTTTCATTTCTACGCCATTTATTATCCGGTTTCTCGGGACGGAGAGTTACGGCGTTCTGCTGCTGGTTGGACTTATACCGACTTACTTCTCATTCGCGGATTTTGGAATGGGTGTCGCTTCGACCAAGTTCGCGGCTGAGGCGTACGGCCAGGGCGATGAACAAAAGGAAGCGGAGGTAGTCTGGACAGCGACCGCAATAGCCGCGATCTCCGCACTCGTCGTCGCGATGCCGATATTTCTGTTCTCATACCCGATCGTTAAGCTGATGAACGTACCCGAACATCTGCTCACGACCGCAAGCATCGCGCTCAAGATCACGTCCGGCTCGTTCTTTCTCGGCATCCTTTCATCGGTTCTAAACTCGCCGATGCTCGCACGCCTTCGCATGGACCTGAACATGTTGACCTCGGCAGTTCCCAAGATCCTCCTCGCCGCCGTCACGCCACTCATCCTCTACTTCGGCGGCGGCATCGTCGAAGCCGTCGGCTGGGCCTTTATCGTTGCCCTCGGAATGCTTGCGGTAGTCGGCTCCTTCTCCGCCCGACTCCTCCCCGGACTCGCATCCGTCACCTTCAACCGCGACCTAATCCACCCGCTCATCAAGTTCGGCGGTGCGCTTGTTATCTCCGGTATTGCCGCCGTATTACTGGTGAACTTGGAAAAGTTGATCCTTGTACGGGTTACGTCGGTTCGGGCACTGGCTTATTATGGAGTTGCAAGTACACTTGCCGGTATGGCGATCATGTTCGGAACTTCCATACAACAATCTCTCATGCCCGCATTCTCACAGTTGCTGGAACCCAACAAAGACGAGGAGCTTAAACTTCTTATTTCTCGCACGATCCGAATGAACATTCTTGGAATGGCTCCGCTTTTCGCCGCCTTATTTGTGATCTCTGGCCCGTTCTTCACAGTTTGGGCCGGGTCGGAGTTTGGCCGCGAAAGCACGACGCCTTTTCATATAATGATCGTTGCGTTGTTCTTCAACCTTTATTCCTACGTTCCTGTAAGTTTGATAATGGCCCGCGGGCGAACCGACGTTTTCGCAAAGGTCTATTGGATAGAACTTGTTCCTTATATTGCGTTGACGGGCTTCTTGACATCCCTTTATGGC
>DAIOWA010000568.1:0-2630 GCA_036758705.1 Pyrinomonadaceae bacterium
GAAATATGGCTGAAAAATTTTTAATGCCGAAGCTGTCGCCCACGATGGAAGAGGGACAGATCTCTCGTTGGGTGAAGAACGAAGGCGATTCTTACGAAGCTAACGAGACGCTCGCCGAGGTCGATACCGACAAGGCGACGATGGAAATGACCGCCCTAACCGGCGGCACCGTCCTCAAGATCCTCAAAGGAGCGGGCGACACCGCACTTCTCGGCGAAACCATCGCGATCGTCGGCGAGAAAGGCGAGGACATCACCGCACTCCTGGCGGAAGTTTCGTCGAACGGATCTGCCAAGAAAGCGGAAGCAAAGGCAGAACCGCCTGCGTCAGCAGGTGGCGAACAGCCCAAGGCGGAAACACAAGCGGTAGCGAGTGTGCCCGCTAAAGAGGAAGCACCTCGACCATCTGCGACCGCTTCACAGACCAACGGGAGAATGATCGTATCGCCGATCGCGGCTCGAATGGCGGCCGACAACGGAGTCGACCTCCGATCCATCGCCGGCTCAGGCCCGAACGGACGCATCATCAAACGCGATATCGAAGAAGCCCTCGCAGGCGGAACGCGGACGCCTGCGTCCACGAGTAAGGCTTTCACTCCTTCAACCATTGTCGGAGCATCCGCATATCACGACGAGAACACTTCGAAGATGCGCAGCGTGATCGCATCGCGTCTCGCCGAATCGATCGGCCCGATCCCGACGTTTTATCTGACCGTCGAGATCGAGATGGACAACGTTTTCTCGACCCGCAAACAGATCAACGCCAACCTCGATGACGACGCTAAGATCAGCGTCAATGACATCGTCGTCAAGGCCACCGCGATGGCTCTGCTCAAGCATCCGTGGGTGAACGCGTCATATCAGGACAAGCACATCCGCTTCTACGAGCAAGCCGACATAGGTGTCGCCGTCGCCATCGACGAAGGCCTCATCACGCCCGTCGTCCGCGGGGCGAATCTCAAAGGCCTCGCTGAGATATCCGCCGAGATCAAAGACCTCGCCAGCAAGGCAAAAGAGAAGAAACTCCAGCCAGAGCAATACACCGGTGCGACCTTCTCAGTCAGCAACCTCGGTATGATGGGCATTCAGGAGTTCACCGCCATCATCAATCCGCCCGAATCCGGCATTCTCGCGATCGGCGGATCGGCCCCGACACCGGTCGTCCGCGATGGCCAGATCGTTGTCCGCAACATCATGCACGTCACGATGTCCTGCGACCACCGGGTAGTCGACGGCGCCACCGGAGCAAAATTCCTGCAGACCTTCAAGCAGATGCTCGAAGCCCCGGCGATGATGCTGCTCTAAGTTCTCAGCGTTAGCCCGCTAATACGCGAAAAGCCGCGAAATACATTTTTCGGGTTGTTTTCGGGTATTTAGCGGGCAAATTGTTTTGTGGATAACAAGACGCCGCGATCCGATCTACTTCCCTATCTCGCCCTCGTCGGCGTGCAGTTTTTTTTCGGAACCGGGCCGGTTGTGGGAAAGATCGTGCTGAAGCAGATCCCGGCGGTGGGACTCGTAGGGTTTCGCATCGGGATCACCGCACTTGTACTGGTCGCGATCCAGGCGATCCGCAAACGCTTCTGGCTGCCCGAAAAGTCGGACTACTGGAAACTCGCGATACTCAGTCTCTTCGGCGTAACGCTCAACCAGCTCTTCTTCTTGCTCGGACTCTCCTTCACGACCGCTTCAAACACTGCACTCCTCGCGGTTACGATCCCCGTATTCGCACTTGGTGCGGGCGCGGTCGCGGGAATTGAAAAGATCCGGGCGATAAAGGTTTTCGGAATCCTCTTAGCAGCAGCGGGTGTGCTCCTTATCATCGATCCGCGAAAAGCATCGTTCACATCCGACACAACACTCGGCGATCTCCTCATCATCGCAAACTCCCTCTGCTACGGCATCTACGTCGCAACCTCAAAGACCATCGTCTCGCGCAACGGAGCATTCCGCTCAACGATGTGGATCTTCATATTCGCGGCTATCATCTGCGTGCCGCTCGGTATGTATTCGATGTCGTCGGTCGATCTCAACGCCGTAGAATCGTCAACGTGGATGCTTGTCGGATATGCAGCCATCGGGGTCACGGTCGCTCCATATCTGCTTACGGCCTGGGCGATCGCACGCGTCAACCCGTCAACGGTCGCAGTCTTTATATATCTTTATCCGATAATTGCATTCATTCTCGCAGTAATATTTCTCGGCGAACGCATCGATCTGAAATTTGTCGGAGCCACGATCCTGATCTTTACCGGTGTGTTCCTCGTGCTCAAACGACGCCAGATGAAGCCCGAATAAGCGCTTCGCCGCTTTCATGTTTTGTTCCTCTTCTTCCTCTTGTTCTGTGGTTGTTCCGGAGAACCACAGAAGAAGATGAACCGGAAAGAAAAGAGGATCAGAAACGGTGCTAGGATTTTCCTGCAACCATTGGTAACCTTTTGCGTAATTAATGCGTCAAAGCTGGTAGTTCAAAATGCCGACACAGATCACGCAACGCGAATCCGGAGGGCGAACCTATCTTCAGGTCGAGGGCGATATGCTCGTCGACGACGCACTCCTGCTCGAACGCCTAGCGAGTGATATCCACGAAGATTCCGGAGTTCACGTGACCGTCGACCTAGCTGATCTCGA